>JBOGMA010000562.1:0-11027 GCA_050746465.1 Acidobacteriaceae bacterium | reverse complement strand
GTTGGAGCGGATTCGTCAGCAGCCTTCTCGGTTTCTTTGGAATCAAGCTGCCCTTTAATCCCACCCCGCGCATTGGCCTCTCGCTCTTCGGCCACTCCTTCTCCGCGCAGGTCGATATCTTCGCCCTCGCGGCCATTATCGTCATCACCGCCATTCTGGTCGTCGGCGTCAAGGAATCGGCCAACTTCACCAGCACGGCGGTGATGATCAAGGTTTCCGTCGTCCTCATCTTCATTGGACTCGCCGCGTCCTTCGCGTTCAGCCACCCTCAACATATGATGGCGAACTGGCATCCGTTCATCCCCAAAAATACCGGTCACTTCGGCCACTTCGGATGGTCGGGCATCATGCGCGGGGCCGGCGTGGTGTTCTTCTCCTACATCGGGTTCGACGCCGTATCGACTGCTGCCCAGGAGGCGAAGAATCCGCAGAAAGACATGCCCGTAGGCATTCTCGGCTCGCTGATTATCTGCACCGTCCTCTACATCATCGTCGCCGGGCTGCTGACGGGCCTTAAGCCCTACACCACCCTGAACGTACCGGCTCCTGTGGCAGACGGCGCAGCCGCCATCGGAGTCAGTTGGGGAGTGGTGATGATCGACTTCGGCGCCATCGCCGGACTCGCTTCCGTCATGCTGGTCATGTTGCTGGGCCAGTCTCGCGTGCTCTACACCATGTCCCATGACGGGCTCGTCTGGAAATGGGCAGGGAAGTTGCACCCCCGCTTCTGTACGCCCTACATTACTTCGATCGTGGTGGGGGCTTTCGCCGCGCTGCTCGCCGCGTTCCTGCCCATCGGCCTGTTGGGCGAACTGGTCAGCCTCGGCACGCTGCTGGCCTTCACCATCGTCTGTCTCGGAGTCTGGATCATGCGGAAAAAGCAGCCTGACATTCCACGGCCGTTCCGGACCCCCTGGGTGCCGCTGGTCCCCATCTGCGGCATGATCGTTTCCGTATCGCTGATGGTCTCGCTCGACATGCCCGCATGGATAGGTTTCGGAAGCTGGCTGATCATCGGCCTCATCATTTACTTCACCTACAGCCGGAAGCACAGCACGGTACAGCGGGCGCTGGCCGGAGGAGCGCCGCAACCCAACGACGCCCCGTTGCCGCGCTGAAGGCTCCCGCAAAAAAACTAAGGGTGCGGCGAATTGCCGTACCCCTTACATTTCAACCCCAGAGAAAAAGGGTCTGAATGCGTCCGACCCTTTGTTTTCAATATCTTGGAACAACTCTCGGGGTTCCCAAAAGCTAAGTTATTTATATTGAATATTTTGGAATCTCAACCCTTTATTTTCTATATTTTGCGCGCTTTTGCATCAAGAAATTACTGTGTCACCACACTCGATTGTGCTCCGCGCATGTAGCTGGCGACCGTCACAAAGCGTTCGCCGACCATAATCGCTTTGCCAAGGAATATCTCGGCAACTTCCGGCTCGAATAGCTCGCTCAGGGTCCTCTCCCAAAGCGTCAGCCAGCGATCCAGGTGTTGCGGGTCCATCTCGGGAATCGGCAGGTGGGCCATCATGGGATTGCCCTTATACCGCCCCGCGGAGAGCACGACCGAACTCCAGAAATCCTTGAGCTTGGCCAGGTGTTCCGGCCAGTCTTCGACCACCCGATTGAACACCGGCCCGATCAGGTCGTCCTCGCGCACTCGGGCGTAAAAAGTGTCAACGAGAGTGGAGATACTTGCATCGTTCAAAGGCTCGGCCATAGGTCGATGATACCGAGGAACCTCGAAAAACAAGTGAGACTATAATCACAGACAAGATGCCAAAGTATTCGATTGTCGTCCCTTTCCACAACGAAGAAGAGAACGTCACAGTGATGTACGACCGCCTCAAAGCGGTCATGGAGCAGGTTGGCGAAAGCTTCGAGCTGGTTCTGGTGGACGATGGATCGAACGACCGCACCTACCGGCTTCTGGAGGAGATCGCCGCCGTAGACAGCCGTGTCCTGGTCGTCAAGCTGCGTCGCAATTTCGGGCAAACCTCGGCCCTGGCCGCCGGCTTTGACCATTCCCAGGGCGATTATGTCCTGGCCATGGATGGCGACCTCCAGCACGACCCCTCTGAGATCCCCAACTTCCTGGAAAAGCTGGAAGAAGGCTACGACGTAGTAAGCGGCTGGCGAAAGACCCGCATCGACAACTTCGTCATGCGGCGGATTCCTTCGCGCTGCGCCAACTGGCTCATGGCCAGGCTCTCGGGCGTAAACATTCACGACTTCGGAACCACCTTCAAGGCTTACCGCCGCGAGGTGATTCACAACGTTCCGCTCTACGGCGAGATGCACCGCTTCATTCCGGCGCTGGCGGCTTGGTACGGAGCCAGTATCTGCGAGATTCCCATCAAGAACGTCCACCGTGAGCGCGGCAAATCGCACTATGGAATCGGGCGCACGTTTCGCGTGTTCTTTGACCTGCTTACGATCCGGTTTCTACTCAAGTACATGACCCGCCCACTGCACTTTTTTGGCCTGTTCGGCGCACTGGGCATCCTGGGCGGCGGCGGCATTTCGATCTTTCTGGCCACACTCAAAATCTTCACCACGCAACACGTCATGGACCAGCATGGCCCGCTCTTTGTGATCGCCGGAGTGCTGATCCTGGGCGGCATCCAACTGCTGGCCATTGGTCTCCTGGGAGAGCTGCAGGTGCGGCACTATTACACCTCGCAGCAGCGGGCTCCCTACGCCGTTGACCGGCTGGTGCGGATGCGGCCTTCCGGCGAGCCCAGCCTGCTACAGGAATAGAATCGCTTTTTCAATTAGGCTGGTTCTATGAAGGCCATCCAGATTCGACAGACAGGCGGGCCGGAAGTCATGGCCCTCGCCGAAGTTCCGATTCCCGAACCAAAAACCGGGGAAGTGCTGGTGCGGGTGCAAGCCTCGGGCGTGAACTTCATCGACGTGTACCTCCGCGAAGGCCGCTACAAGGCCGAACTTCCTTTCATCAACGGGCAGGAGGGAGCGGGCATCGTCGAGTACACGGGTACCGGCGTGACCGGCTTCGAGCCCGGCGAGCACGTGGCCTGGTGCAGCGTTCTGGGCAGCTATGCTGAATTTGTGGCGGTCCCGGCCGACAAGCTGGTCAAGGTTCCGGCGGGCGTGGACCTGAAATTGGCGGCGGCGGTGATGCTGCAGGGCATGACGGCCCATTACCTGTCCCATTCCACCTTTCAACTTAGATCTGGAAACACTGCGCTGGTTCACGCGGCGGCTGGTGGAGTGGGCCTGCTGCTGGTGCAGATGGCAGCGGAAGCCGGAGCGCGGGTCATCGGGACTGTGTCGACAGAAGCCAAGGAAAAGCTGGCTCGCGAGGCGGGCGCGGCGGAGGTGATTCGATATACCGAAACGGATTTTGAGGTCGAAACCAAGCGCCTGACCGAAGACCGTGGCGTGGATGTGGTGTACGACTCAGTGGGGAAGACGACATTTGAGCAATCGCTGCGCTGCCTGCGTCCTCGCGGGCTGCTGGCGCTCTATGGCGGCTCTAGCGGCGCGGTGCCGCCGTTCGATTTAATTGGTCTCTCGCAAATGGGCTCGCTCTTCATCACACGGCCATCGCTGAAGCATTACGTGCTGACCCGGAAGGAACTGGAATGGCGTGCTGGTGAAGTCTTGCGCGGTGTAGAGGCCGGAACCCTGAAGGTTCGCGTGCAACACAGCTATCCGCTGGCTGAAGCGGCGCAGGCGCATCGCGATCTTGAGGGCAGAAAAACCGCGGGCAAGCTGCTGCTGGAAACGGAGAACTAGCCATGTCTATATTGCTGGTGATGGCACTGGCTCTCCTGATTGGAGTGGTATGCGGGCTGCGGTCCTTTACCGGTCCCGCTCTCGTCTGCTGGGGTGCGCATCTGGGGTGGCTGAACCTGGCTGGCTCGCGTCTTTCGTTCCTCGCGCATGTGGTTTCGCTGGTCGTGTTTTCCGTGTTCGCTGTCGCGGAACTGGTAGCGGACAAGCTGCCGAAGATTCCACGGCGCACGTCGGCTGGTCCTTTGATATGGCGCATCCTGATGGGCGGCTTGTGCGGAGCAGCAATTGGCATCGCGGGTAACGGTCCCTTCGTTACATGTTGCATTTTGGGTGGTGTAGGAGGCTTCATTGGAGCCTTCGCAGGATACGGGGCGCGACATGTGGCTACCGCAGCCGGAACACTCCCGGATTTTCCAGTCGCAATCGTTGAGGACCTCATCGCAATTGGAGGCGGCTTGTTCCTTGTAACACGCCTCTAAAGGAGCGAGATGACGGAACAGTTTGACGCAATCATTCTCGGCTCCGGGCAGGCGGGTAATCCATTGGCCGTTGCGCTTTCCAAAGCCGGGAAAAAGACAGCGCTGATTGAGAGCAAGCACGTCGGCGGAACCTGCGTGAACGAAGGATGCACTCCCACCAAAACCATGGTTGCGAGCGCGCGAGTCGCGTATCTGGCGCGGCGCGGCATGGACTTTGGCGTGAAGACCGGAGGCATAAGCGTTGAAATGGCGCGCGTCCGGGAGCGCAAGCGCGCGATTGTAGAGAGCTTCCGTTCCGGAAATGAGAAGCGCCTCGCTGCCGCGAAAAATGTGGAGCTGATTCGCGGCGAAGGCCGGTTTGCCGGACCGAAACAAATCGCGGTAAACGGGCGAACTCTGCGCGCCGACTGGATCTTCATCAACACAGGACTTCGCAGCCACATTCCGGAAATCGAGGGAATCGCTGATGTGCCGCTGCTCGATAACTCCTCGATCATGGAACTGGACAAAGTTCCGGAGCACCTGCTGGTGCTGGGAGGCGGCTACATCGGGCTGGAGTTCGCGCAGATGTTCCGGCGGTTCGGCAGCCGCGTCACCGTGATTCACAAAGGGAAGCAGCTTCTGGATCGCGAGGACGAAGATGTTGCCGACGAGGTGAAGAAGATTCTGGAGGAAGATGGAATCGAGGTCCTGCTGAACGCGAAAACGAAACGCGCAAGCGGCGCCATTGAGTTGCTGGTGGAGACGCAGGGCGGGACGAAGGCGGTGAAGGGTTCGCATCTGCTGGTCGCGACGGGCCGCACCCCAAACACCGAAGCGCTGAACCTGGAAGTCGCGGGAATTGCAACCGACGAGCGCGGCCACGTGCGGGTGAACGAATTTCTTGAAACCGGCGTCGATGGAGTATACGCGCTGGGCGATGTAAAAGGCGGCCCCGCATTCACGCATATCTCCTATGACGATTATCGAATTGTGAGGGCCAATCTGCTGGATGGAGAAAGCCGCACGACGCGAGGACGGTTCATTCCCTACACGGTCTACATTGATCCACAGCTCGGGCGCATAGGATTGAGCGAAAACGAGGCGCGACGGATGGGGAAAAAGCTTCGTGTGACAAAAATGCCGATGACCTCAGTAGCACGCGCATTGGAAATGGACGAAACGCGCGGGTTCATGAAAATTATCGTTGATGCCAGGACTGAGATCATTCTGGGCGCAGCGATACTGGGGATTGAGGGTGGCGAGATCATGTCGATGATCGAGATTGCCATGATGGGCGGGTTGAAATACACGTCATTGCAGAATGCGACCTTCGCGCATCCCGCGCTTGCTGAGTCGCTCAACAACGTGTTCTCCAGCTGGAAGGGAGAGGATTGAGTTTTGGAACCGGACACCACAATCGCGGGCGCAACCGCCAGAAAAAAACCGGGCAGCATATCTGATCCGCAGTGGTACAAGGATGCGATCTTCTATGAGCTGCATGTAAAGGCTTTTGCCGACAGCAACAACGACGGCATCGGCGACTTCAGGGGCCTGATGCAGAAGCTCGACTACATCATGGAACTGGGCGCGACCTGCATCTGGCTGCTGCCGTTCTTTCCCTCTCCGCTGCGCGACGATGGTTACGACATCGCGAACTACATGGACGTCCACCCCAGTTACGGCACGCTGGATGATTTTCGCGAATTTCTGGCTTTAGCTCACGACCGCGGATTGCAGGTGATGATTGAGCTGGTTGTGAACCATACGTCGGACCAGCATCCGTGGTTCCAGGCCGCACGCTATGCTCCGCCTGGCTCGCCGGAACGCGATTTCTACGTGTGGAGCGACACCGACCAGCGCTATAAGGACGCGCGCATCATCTTCACCGATACGGAAAAGTCCAACTGGTCCTGGGACCCGGTAGCGCAGGCATACTACTGGCACAGGTTTTTCTCTCACCAGCCCGATCTCAATTTTGACAACCCGCAGGTTCTGGAAGAAGTGCTGAAGGTCCTTCGCTTCTGGCTGGACATGGGTGTGGACGCGCTGCGGCTGGACGCGGTTCCTTATCTTGTCGAGCGCGATGGAACCAATTGCGAGAACCTGGCTGAAACGCATGAGTCGATCAAGGCCATGCGCGCGGCCGTTGACGCGGAATACGAAGGGCGCATGATTCTGGCCGAGGCGAATCAGGTTCCAGCCAACGTGCGCCCCTATTTCGGCGATGGCGACGAGTGCCACATGGCATTTCATTTTCCGCTGATGCCGCGCATTTACATGGCTCTGAGTCAGGAGGACCGCCAGCCCATCACCGACATCATGGCCCAGACTCCGGAGATTCCCGAGAGCTGCCAGTGGGGATTGTTTCTCCGCAACCATGATGAGCTCACGCTGGAAATGGTCACCGGCGACGAACGTGACTATATGTATCTGGCCTACAGCGTCGATCCGCGGATGCGAATCAACGTGGGCATCCGGAGGCGGCTGGCTCCGCTGATGGACAACAATCGCGGCCGGATCGAACTGCTGAACAGCCTGCTGTTTTCCTTTCCCGGAACCCCAATTCTGTACTATGGTGACGAAATCGGGATGGGCGACAACATCTATCTCGGCGACCGAAACGGCGTGCGCACTCCCATGCAGTGGTCCGGCGACCGCAATGGCGGCTTCTCGAAAGCCAATCCCGCACGGCTCTACAGCCCGCCCATCATGGATGCTATCTGGGGCTATGAAGCTATCAATGTCGAGGCGCAGGAGGCGGACCCATCATCGCTGCTGAACTGGATGCGCAACATGATCGCGCTGCGCAAGCTGTTCAAGGTGTTCGGGCGCGGCACGTTCCGGTTCCTGGAGCCATCGAACCGCAGGATTCTGGCATATCTGCGCGAATACGAGGGCGAGCAGGCGCTCTGCGTTGCTAATCTCTCGCGCGTATGGCAGCCGGTGCAACTCGATCTCGCCGGCTTTGAAGGAATGGTTCCTGTGGAGATGCTCGGCTATGTCGAGTTTCCGCCAATCGGGGGGGAGTGTTATCCGCTCACGTTGGGGCCGTATGATTTTCTATGGCTTGAATTGCAGACTCCGGCTGCGAATGCGGAGCAGCAGGAAGAAATAGCATGAATCCCATAGACGAGGCTCGATGGCAGCAATAGAGTTTCCAGCAGAGTTAAACAGAAAAATTGAGGAAACCGGACCAGTCGATCTGATGGTTGGAATCACCGGACCTGTCGGCGAAGATCTGTGCGCCAAGTCGGCGTCGCTGGACGGAGTGGCCGCAAGGACGATTGTCGCTTATGCGGGCACCGGAGAATCCGAGCCGTTGGCCTGTTCGGCGCAGGCGCTGCAGTTGACCGCGTATCCGCTGCGGGCCAGCGCCAGTTCCTTCGCGCTCTGGGCCGATGTTGCCGAAGCGCAGCGCTACATTCTGGAACTGGCGGCAGCATGGGGCGCGCGCGCCTGCCTGATTATTCACAACGACCTCGCTGCGCTGACTCCGGAAGCAGTACGGGCGATGACTGCGCCCGTGCTTGATGGCCAATGTGACTTGGTAATGCCGCTTTACCCTCATGGGAAATATGATGGGCTGATTACCAATTGTCTGCTGGCTCCGATGTCACGCGCCCTTTTTGGAAGAAGGGTTCGGTTTCCGCTGTCATTTGAATTGTGCGCGAGCGGGCAAATGGCCGCAGATATTGTGAAGAGCGCGTCGATCCGCGATGAGAGCGGTGCCCGGCTGCTGTGGGCAGCGAACATGGCTGCCATGCAAAATAAGCAGATAGGCCAGGCCGCCGTAAATGTGGAGCATTCCATCCAGACAGGCGATCTGGACATCAGCGCTATTCTGACCGAACTCGCCGGGTCCCTGTTCCAGGAAGTGGAGACGTATGCCGCGCAATGGCAGCATGTGCGCGGCTCGCAGCCAGTGGCTCGCTTCGGAAACGGAGTCGTACTGAAGCAGGATGCGCACCCGGTGGATTCACGTTCGATGATCGAGTCGTTCGTGCTCGGGTCGCGCAACCTGGAAGAGCTGTGGCGGCTGGTGCTTCCGCCCGCAACCATGCTGGACCTGCGGCGGATGGCGCGCATGGATCCGGCGAGCTTCCGCATGCCGGACGCACTGTGGGCGCGCATCATTTACGACTTTGCGCTGGCGCATCGCATGAGGCGCGTGAGCCGGTCGCACGTGCTGGGCGCGCTCACGCCGCTGTATCTGGGTTGGGTCGCCTCGTATACGCAGGAAGTCGGCGGGGCCACGGCTGAAGAAGCGGATCGAAGAATCGAACAACTGGCGCGGGCCTTTGAAGAACAGAAGCCATATTTTGTTTCGCGCTGGAGATGGCCGGAGCGGGTGAGTTAAAGCTCGTTGCAAGGAGGAGAAATCTATGTGGAACCACGTGGAACAGGCGCTGCATGACTCAATGGCACGAGTAGCGATGAAAATCGCCGAGATGCTGCCCGGCGTTCTGGCGTTCATCGTCGCGCTGCTCATTTTCTTCATCCTCGCCTGGATCTTCTCGACCCTGGTGCGCTGGATTCTCCAAGCGACGAAATTTGACGAGCGGGTTGGACGGGGCAGCAACTCATTTGCGGAAATGTCGCCCGCGCATACTCCCACAGTTCTGGTCACGCGGATCGTCTTCTGGGCGTTTGTTCTGGTCGGCGTGGTGGTTGGGCTGTCTTCGTTTGAAGCTTCGTCGGCGCAGCCCGGAATCGCCGGCTACATTCTGGACTACGTGCCCCGTATTGTGGGCGCGGCCATTCTGCTGTTTGTGGGAACAGTTCTGGCGCGCTTCCTCTCCCGCAGTGTGCTGATTACGGCAGTGAACATGAACCTGACCTATGCGCGCCTGCTGGCGCTCGGCGTCAAGTGGATGGTTCTCGTGCTCACGGCGGCCATGGTTCTCGACCATCTTGCCATCGCCGGCGCGATTGTGGACCTGGCGTTCGGAATCCTGTTTGGCGGTATTGTCCTGGCGCTGGCGCTGGCCGTGGGCCTGGGTTCGCGTGACCTGGTGAGTCGATCGCTGGAGAGGGAAAGCGGAAGAGCAGCGGAAGACCAACCCGAGGAGCCGCGATTGCGTCACTTCTAGAGACCAGCGATCGGCGATCAGCGTTCAGAACATCTGTTTGCGGTCCAGGAGGCTCGATGGCTCCCAACAAGACAACGCCCAAAGCGGCGGCCAGCGCTTCGAAAGAAGTGGATCGACAGCTTGAGCGCTATCGTGCGATGCGCGATTTTGCCATGACGGCAGAGCCTAGCGGGAGCGAATCGAAAAAGCGTGGGAAGAGCGACGCGGATGGTCTGCCGTTTGTAATCCAGAAACACGCGGCGACGCGCCTGCACTATGATTTCCGGCTTGGCTGGCATGGCGTTCTGAAAAGCTGGGCCGTTGCCAAGGGCCCAAGCTATTTCCCCGGCGATAAGAGATTGGCCATTGAAGTCGAAGACCACCCCATCGGCTACGGAGGTTTTGAAGGCACCATCCCCAAAGGCCAGTACGGCGGCGGAACCGTGATGGTGTGGGACCAGGGCACATGGGAAGCGCACGGAGATGCGGAAGAAGGCTTCCGCACCGGACGCCTGAAATTCGCGCTGCACGGCAAAAAGCTGAAAGGGAACTGGACCCTCGTGCGCATGGGCGGGCGCTTCGCGAATGAGAGCAAGCCAAACTGGCTGCTCATCAAGGAACACGATGAATACGAGCGCGGCGCTGAAGATGAGCCGATAACAGAGGAGGCTCCCAACAGCGCGATTACCGGGCGCACCATGGATTCAATTGCAAAAGCAGAGGACCATGTCTGGCAGTCGGACAAGCCTGCATCTGGGCCGAATCGCTCGCGGCTTACGTTGCGGCGCAAGCAATCACATAACCCTCGGAAAGCTGTAAATAAAGAGAGCGCGGCTAAGACGATTGCCGCCCCGGACCGCTCACAGATCCTGAAGGACGCGCCGCGCGAGTCGACGCCGCGGTTTCTACCACCGCAGCTTACATTGGAGGCAAAAGAGCCTCCCGTGGGCGAGGAGTGGCTGCACGAATTGAAGCTGGACGGATACCGCATTCAGGCGCATGTGGTTGAGCAGAAGCGTGGCGGCCGCAAGGCTACGCTCTACTCGCGCAAGGGGCTCGATTGGACCCATCGTATGCCGGGAATTGCGCGGGCGCTGGAGTCACTTCCGGTAAGCGCCGCGGTGCTGGACGGCGAAGTTGTGGTGCTGGATGAGAAAGGCGGGACCAGCTTTGTCGATCTGCAGGCCGCATTTGACGAGGGCAAGCAGGCGAACATCACCTATTTCGTTTTTGACCTCCTGCATCTGGATGGACACAATCTGCGCGGGCTTCCTCTGGCGCAGCGCAAAGAGATTCTGGAGGGCCTGACCGGAGAAATCAGCGGCCTTGAGGCGGTTCGCTATAGCGAGCATATTCGCGGCGAGGGCGGCGCGATGTTCGCGAATGCCTGCCAGATCGGAGCGGAGGGAGTGATTTCCAAACTGGCGAAGGGAAAGTACGTTTCCGGGCGAAGCAGGGAGTGGCTGAAGTCGAAATGCGTGCATCAGCAGGAATTTGTAGTGGGCGGGTTCACACTGCCTTCCGACCGCGGGCAGGGCCTTGGGGCGTTGCTGCTTGGCTACTATCGCGAAGACAAATTGATCTATGCGGGACGCACCGGGACCGGGTTTACGCAGGCGTCACGCGCGCACTTGCGGAAAGAACTGGAGAAGCTGCGCGAGGGTAAGGCTGCCTTTGCAGATGTGCCGCGCGAGGCACAACGCGACGCGATCTGGGTTGAGCCGAAGCTGGTGGTGGA
>JBOGMA010000561.1:0-2484 GCA_050746465.1 Acidobacteriaceae bacterium | reverse complement strand
CGGATCTGACCGAGCGCCAGCGCCAGCAGTGGAACTACCAGAAATTCATGGAGCACTTCCTCGGCACCATGCGCGCGCAGGACGACGCCGTAGGCCGTCTCCTCGACTATCTCGACAAGAGCGGTCTCGCCGACAACACCATCGTCGTCTACACCGCCGACCACGGCTTCTTCCTCGGCGATCACGGCTGGTTCGACAAACGCTTCATGTACGAGCAGGCCATTCGCGTGCCGTGGATCATCCGCTGGCCCGGCGAGGTCAAGCCCGGCAAGGTGAGCGACTCCTGGGTGGTCAACATCGACAACGCCCCCACCGTGCTCGACGCGGTCGGAATCCCCGTTCCCGCCGATATGCAGGGCGTCAGCGTAAAGCCGCTATGGGAAGGCCGCGCGCCCGAGGATTGGCGCACGTCCTACTACTATCACTACTACGAGTTCGGCCCACCCCACTGGGTTCTGCCGCACTATGGAATCCGCACCGACCGCTATACGCTTATCAGCTACTACACCATCAACGAATGGGAACTGTTCGACCGGCAGAAGGACCCGGATGAAATGGAGAGCCTGTTCGAGTGGGGAGGCTACAAAGTTCATCCGGCATACGAGCAGGTGGCCATCGACCTTGTAGCGCAATTGAAGCAGCTTCGCGATCACTACAAGGACACGACCGGAGCGCCGGTTAGGCTCTGGCCCACGAAATCGTACGACTGACGCGACCTTGGGGGACAGCCCTCGCGCCGTCCCTCAGCCACCCGTTTCTTAACTGCCCCATTTGGCGCGGGCCCGCTGCGCTAATTACAATGTTCTCTTTGGACTTTGCTGCGGAAGGACGGTAGGACTATGGCACCCTCGGTTATGGCGAACATTCCTGCGCTGAAAGACTCGTTTGTCCAGCTCAAAACTCGAATGGACAAGGCGGTTCATGATTTTCAGGCGAATCTGGCTTCAACCCGCACGGGCCGCGCGTCCATCCAGATGCTGGACCAGGTGCGCGTGGACTATTACGGCACTCCCACTCCGCTGAACCAGGTGGGACAATTGACCACCCCGGACGCGAACATGATCGTCATCCAGCCATGGGACACGGGCATCATCGGCGAAATCGAAAAAGCGCTGCGAACCTCCGACCTCGGCTTTAATCCGCAGAATGATGGCAAGATCGTGCGCGTTCCTGTCCCTCCCATGACCGAAGATCGTCGCAAGGAAGTGGTCAAGCACCTGAACCGCGTGCTTGAAGACCATCGCACCGCCGTCCGCAACATCCGCCGCGACGGCAACGACGTGATCAAGAAAGCCGCGAAGGACAAAACCATCTCCGCCGACGAGGAAAAGCGCGCCCTTGACGAAATGCAGAAGCTGACCGATGACGAGATCAAGCGCATGGAAGAGATGTGCAAGAAGAAGGAAGCGGAAGTAATGCAGGTATAAAGGTGCTGGCCGCACGGGCACACGCGGCTTCGCCGCCTTCGTGAGTTGATTCCCCGGCCGCTCCCGCTGGTCGTGAGTTGGCGACAGAGCCTGAGCGGAAAGTAACCAGAAGGGTCGCTGTTGTCCGGCAGCTGTGTTTTCTCATTCAGCCTGTAAATTCTGCTTTCATCCAGCCGCAAGCAGCCCTAGAATCCATCCATGCCTCCGGAAACCCTTGCCGACGACGGTACGCGGATCGTTCACACGGTCTGTTCGCATGACTGTCCCGATTCGTGCGGCGTGCTCGTCACAGTCGACGCTTCTGGCCGTGCCATCAAAGTGCAGGGCGACCCCGATCATCCGGTTACGCAAGGTTTTCTATGCGCCAAAGTGGCGAAGTATCTGGAGCGGGTCTATTCGCCCGACCGCCTGCTCTATCCCATGAAGCGCCGCGCCGGTGTCCCCAAGGGGCCTCTGCCGCAGGGGCACGAGGCCGATGCTTTTGAGCGCATCACCTGGGACGAGGCCCTGAACCTGATCGCGGCGCGCTTCAAGGGAATCAGCGATGAATATGGCCCCGAATCCATCCTGCCGTATTCCTACGCGGGAACCATCGGCGTGCTGGGCTACGGATCCATGGATCGGCGCTTCTTTCATCGCCTGGGAGCCTCGCAACTGGACCGCACCATCTGCGCCACCGCCGGCGGCGACGCGCTCGAATCCGTATACGGCCACAAGATCGGCACCGACACCGAGGACTTCCGCTACTCGCGATACATCATCGCCTGGGCCGCCAACATTCACGCAACCAACGTCCACCTCTGGCCGCTCATTGAGGAAGCCCGCCGCCACGGCGCAAAGCTGGTCGTCATCGATCCCTACAAAACCAGAACCGCACAAGCCGCGGACTGGCACATCGCCATCCGCCCGGGAACAGACTCTGCCCTGGCCTTGGGCATCATGCATGTCCTGTTTCGCGACTCGCTTTATGATCGCGAATACGTTGCGCGCCATGGCCATGGGTTCGAACAATTATGGGAGCGGGCTCTGGACTACCCGCCCGCGCAGGTCGCTGAGT
>JBOGMA010000560.1:0-3856 GCA_050746465.1 Acidobacteriaceae bacterium | reverse complement strand
TTTTCCAGTTGCCGGATTGTAGAGATATTTTCCGTTCGGCAGCACTGGCGAGCCGAGCGCGTTCAGCAGCACGTAAGGGCTGCCGCTTATGAACTTTGTGGTCTTGTTTGGTTCGGTGAGCAGGAAGTGAGCGCGCTCGAAGTGTTGCTGCTGTACGTTCACTCCGGGAATGGGCGCGCTCGGGTTATAGGCAATCTGCTCTTTCATGGGCGTGAAAGTTTCGAGTCCGCGGTTCATGGCCTTCAGCGTCAGCCCGATGGAGAAGACGCAGACGATGACGCCGACCATGACGGCAAGCTGCTGCTTCCACGGCGTGGCGCCTACGAGAAAGCCGGTCTTGAGATCCTGAGACGTATCGCCGGCATTGGCTGACGCGATGCAGACCAGTCCGCCGATGCTGATGGCCAGCGCGCCGAAGGCCGGCTCGGTCCAGCCCTTCACCAGGAAGATTGCCGCAGTCGCCATGAGCGTAGCGATGGTCATGCCGGAGACGGGATTGGCGGAGCTGCCGATCAGGCCGACGATTCGCGACGAAACGGTGACGAACAGGAATCCGAAGAAGAAGACGAGCAGCGCGGCGGCGAAGTTTGCGAGCCAGCCGACCTGCGCGCCGGGGATCGGTTTGAATTCGAGGAAGAAGAAGATCATTACGATGAGAAGCACGCTTCCCACCAGCACGATGCTCATGGGAATATCGCGGTCGGTGCGCCGGGTGGAGGCTGTTGCGACGCGCTTGCCCAGATTTTTTGCGCCGTCCTTGAGCGCGCCGTAGATGGTGGGCATGGAGCGGAGCAGGGTGATGAGTCCGGCGGCGGCCACGGCTCCCGCGCCCATGGGACGCACGTACGCGCTCCACAGGTCGCTTGGAGACATTTGCGAAATGGGTGCGGTGCCGGGATAGATGGGGCTGGGGAATCGCGCGCCGAAGAAGTGGATGGCGGGCATGAGCACGAACCAACTGAAGACGCCGCCGGCGAATAACGTGCCCGCGACCTTTGCGCCGATGATGTAGCCGACGCCCATGTATTCGGGCGTGGCGGCGCAGCGGAGCGAGGCTCCGGGCAGCCATTGCGGATCGTACTTGGGGCTTCCGGGCCATGCGGCGAAGAGGTTTTCGTTCTGGAAAAGCGTGTAGAGAGCGCCGAGGCCCAGGCCGAAAAAAACGCGGCTGGCGAATGAGCCGCCTTTTTCGCCCGCGACCAGCACGTCCGCGCAGGCGGTGCCTTCGGGATAGGTGAGGTTGCCGTGCTCTTCGACGATGAGCTGGCGGCGGAGCGGAATCATAAAGAGCACGCCGAGCCATCCGCCAAGCAGCGCCAGAATGAAGATGCGAAAGTATTCGAGATCGAAACCGAGGAAGATTAGCGCGGGCAGCGTGAAGATGACGCCCGAAGCGATGGACTGGCCGGCGTTGCCGGTGGTCTGGACAATGTTGTTTTCAAGAATGGACGCGCGCCCCAGCCCGCGCAGCACGCTGATGGAGAGGACGGCGATGGGGATGGAGGCAGCGACCGTCAGGCCGGCTTCGAGACCGACGTAAACGGTGACGGCTCCGAAGAGAATGGCGAAAATGCAGCCGAGCAGGACGGCGCGGAAAGTGAACTCGCGCCGTGACTCATGCGCCGGGACATACGGCTGAAACTCAGCGGGCGGCAACTTGGTGATCTGCTCGGGCAAAAAACTCCTCCAAACGTGGGAAGGGAGAGTTTATCAGCGCAGCCCGTCAATGCAGAAGCCGGTTTTAAACCGCGAAGGAAAGTCCGGCTTAGACCCCGGAAGTTTGTTGGGTCTTCACCGTACCGGCGGAGAGTTGGACGAGCCGAGGTGGCCGAGGAGCCCAGGCTGGATGAGCCAGTTCCGGCATGGGCTTTGCCTTGAATACCCTGCGTGTCTGCCGGGCAGTCCATCTCGCCCAGGACTTGGCCTTCTTGCGGCGTGCACTGTCGCTGGAGATTCCGGTGCCCGCGTACATTTGCCGGTAGAGCTTGGACAAGAGCACGAAGGCCAGGCGCGCGCGCAGGGTCGGGGTGCATGAGGATCTCTTCCACACCGAGCCGATGGAGTAGAAGCGATCCCAGACGCGCTGTGTTCGCTCCCGGATTTCGTCTGAACTCATCAGTGGGTGCGGGGTAAACATTTTTGGCCGGACTTCCGTGGGGATGAGCCAATAGCGGGTGATGGGAACACCCGCGACCATGGTTGGGTTCTCCGCCTGCTCCTTTTCCCAACGTCCGAAGTCTACGGTTCCGGGAAACGGCGTCATCATCACGAATTGCGCGAAGGTTACGTCGGCCTTCAGCGCCAGCTCCACCGTGGCCCCGAATGTGGCCGGTTTATCGGAGGGAAGGCCGAAGATGAAGGAGCCGAGCACATGAACGCCATGTTCACGGAACCTTTTCAACTGCTCGATGAGCCGGTCCCCTGTGTAATTGAAGTCCTTGTACACCGACTTCAGCCCCTCCGGCGTTACCGCTTCCACGCCTACAAGGGCCCCCTTGATATTGGCGCGGCGCATCGCGTCCAGGTACTCCGGGTCTTCGGCGGATTCCATGGTGATCTGGGTGAAGAACACCATATCTTTGGGAAGCTTGGCCAACTCTTCCATCAGCGAAAAGCGCTCGTTGCGGACCTGGGTGAGCGATTCAAGCCTTTCGAGGTTGTTCTGCTCCCGCGCCAGACGCAGGTCGGTCAGCGTTACGGGATAAAAGTTGTCGTCGGCGAGGGCGATAAAGCGAAAACCCTTTCGCCGCAGCTCGATGATTTCGTCAACCACCTGCTCGAACGCCCGCTGCCGAGGCTTCTGGCCGTCAGTGCGCCATACCGAGCAGAAGGAGCAATGCTTGGGGCATCCGCGGATGGTCTGTACCGAGGCCCACATATATTTGTCGGCCTGCATCAGGTCCCAGCGCGCCGGCAGAAACTCCTCGCCCCCGATCTTTCCTCCGTCATAAACGCGGTCGGCGTGGCCGGTCTCCAGATCACGCAGCACATGACCCCACGCCAGATCGCCGTCGCCCTTGACCACCACGTCGGCCGCGCCCTGCTCGAAGGGTTCTTCGGGAAAGAGAGTCGCATGGATTCCCCCATACACCACAGTGGCGCCGCGCTCGTGGGCCATTCTTCCAACCTGATATCCCCGCAGGGCGTTGCCGGTATGGACACTGATGCCAACCACATCTCCGGCCTGGATGGTATTTGTATCCATTTGTTCGAGACACTCGTCGGTGAGAATCGGATCACCCATTGACTGGGGCGTGGCGGCGGCGAGCACAAAGAGCCATCTCGGCGTAATGACCGCCGTTCCAAAGGCGTTGTCGCTGGGGTTTACCAGATGAATGCTCATTCGCGCGGATTCTCCTCTTTCAGGGTGGCTCTGGCCCGTGGGAATCGGGGCGGTTGTCCAAAAGGTTAGATGCGGCGAACCACATCATTGCAAAGGCCCACAAAGCAGCTCTGCAATTCTGGCAGCGCCGGAGCGGAGGGCGTTCGAGGTCAGAGTGAATGATAGGCGGTCGAGGCGGATCGCGCAATCTTCTGTGGGTTTCGGGGGCAGCGGCCAGGTTTGCGAGAGAGCATGGTCGCGAGGACCCGGACTGCAATTGGTCTGCTCCGGAAAATTTCTGCAAAGGGCAGGGGCGAGTGAATCAGCGGGGGTGGAGTTTATAGGAATGGGTCTTCTGCCGGGATCTCAAGCATTGACTTATCAAATCTGTCGGGCCGATCCAACGGTGTTACGCCACATCGAAGTAAATAGAGCGCCGTCGCATCAAACTCCTCGGGCGAGTTGGTCGGGTCGGGTGGGCTTCCCTTTGGGACAAAGATAATCATTCCCTGCCGCGCTCGAGTAAGCAGTACA
>JBOGMA010000559.1:0-10689 GCA_050746465.1 Acidobacteriaceae bacterium | reverse complement strand
GGCAGGGTATTGATCGCCCGGTCATCGTTTTGGTCCCAGCCTCTGGAGCCGACATACTGCACCTGCGCGACGACTGAAGGCGAGAGCTCTCTTTGAATTCCAAGGCTGTAACTTGCTGTACCCGGAGGCGGATAGTTGTACTTGATATTGGTTAACGTCGAAGGAAAGGTCTGGGAGGTTGTCTGGCCGGTCAAGGCGCTGGTGTTGGGATTGGAAAAATATACGTTGGTGGCTGAAGGCTGATACGCAAAAGGTGGATTCAAGGCAGCGTTGTAAACATCATTGCCCTGAACGCGCTCAAAGAACATCCCAAAGCCGCCCCGGAGAACTGTTCTTCCATCTCCAAAAACGTTGTAAGCAAAGCCGATGCGCGGCTGCCAGGTGAAGTATCGGTCTTGCACCACTCCCCGAGGGAAGCCACCCACGCCGGCCTCCTTGATGCCGTTCAGATAGAACTGCGCATTCCCGGTGGAACTGAAGGTTGAGAGCGCGGCCGGGTTCAAAGTGCCGTCCGGACTCAGGGGATAGGGCTGAGTTGCGTCATAGTCCGCCGGCACGAAATTAGCGAATTGATTATATCGCTCATAGGCGTGCGGCATCCCGTCGAACCTAAGTCCGAGGTTAAGTGTTAGCTGCGGGGTAATGTGCCAGTTGTCGAGTCCATAAAAGCTGTAGTTGTTGTTGACCCAGTGTTTGCCGGCCAGATATTCCAACTGGGTAAAGCTGGAAGCATCGCCGAGCAGGAAATTGACGTAGGAGTCTCCGGAAAACCCGCTGGAGTTGAAGGTTGCCGTTCCCTGGGTATTTGCCTGCAATTGCTGGTTCTTGTAATCGTGCAACCAACTGAAGCCAAATTTGAACTGATGCCTTCCTTTGGACCAGGACAAGTCGTCACGGTACTCGAAGGCTTCATATCCGTTCTTCCACGGATAGTAGCTTGGGCTCCAGTTTACATTCAGCGGTGTGCCCTGAAGGTCAATCTCCGGCATGCGGGTCATAAGGTTGTTAGCGATCGGGAAAAAGCTGGTGGCTGACCACCCGCTGGGCTGCACAAACGAACTTCCGGAACCGGCGATAGGGGTAAGCGTAATCTTATTGCCGCTGTAATCGAAGGCGGTTTCGTTGAGCAG
Organism: Acidobacteriaceae bacterium; assembly: GCA_050746465.1. GTDB lineage: Bacteria > Acidobacteriota > Terriglobia > Terriglobales > Acidobacteriaceae > Silvibacterium. Next base: position 9,559 of record JBOGMA010000559.1, on the reverse strand, counting down.
ATTCGGCGTGTAGGTCTGCGTCAGCTTGATCACCGCCGTATAGGATGGATTTCCCATGGCAGTGCCCACGGTCGGGTAGGTGCTGTCGCCCCAAAGAGGAGGGAAAAACGTCTTGGCCATGGCGTCATGGAGATAGTGGCCCATCAACTGGTACTTTTTGTTGATGGTGTGGTCGATGCGAACCACGTCCTCGCGCACATTTTCCGGAGCGGGAATGGATGAGATGTATTGACTGGTGCCCGAATTCGGCTGCGGAAAGGTGTTCGCGTTCAGTTCGAGAACAGCATTCGGGTCCATCAGGTTGGCGGGAATCGTATTGTTGGGGAATGGCTGTCCAGGGGTCAGGCCATCACCCGAGTAGAGGGCCAGTTTTGCGGGATCGCTGGTGACCGGAACGATCGGGACCGCCCCTTTCGCTGGAACCGTGTATACCAGGTCCTGGCCGGCGGTCGGAAAATTGTTGGCCATGATCGTGTTCTGCACTGAAGGCGAGCTACCCTGAACCAGCCGCCGCCATTCTTCATTCCAGAAGAAGAACGTTCTGGTGCGATTGGTGTTGTAGACATGTGGAATCCACAGTGGACCGCCGATATTGCCGCCCGGCTCATTCAGCTTAAAGACCGGCCGATCCTTGCCGGCACGCTTGGTGAAGTAATCGTTGGCGTTGTAAGCGGTATTGCGGTTGAACTCATAGAGTTCTCCGTGGTACTTGCTGGTGCCGGATTTGAGCACCATGATGATGGTCCCGCCGGAACCTATGCCAAAATCCGCGCTGTAGTTGCTGTCCAGGGTCCGAAACTCCGCGATTGCATCCTGTGACGGCAGGTTCATGAAGCAACCGCCGCATCCGCGATCATTCTGTTCCGCTCCATCCAGCAAGTAGACATTGTGCGTGGTGCGGGTTCCGTTAAAGCTGATGCCGTTGGCTGAGGTTAGAGCATCAATTCCGCCAAAAGACGGCAGGTTGTTCGACACGCCAAGGCCCAATGCCGCAAGCTGCACCACGTTCCGGCCGTTGGTGGCAAGTTGTGACACTTGCTGGCCGCTGATGAGCGTGCTGACCTCGCTTGTTTCAGATTGAACCTGCAGGGCGTTCGCCTTCACTGAAACTGTCTGCGACTGAGTGCCGACTTGCAGCGATATGTTTTCCGCCAACGTCTGGGCGACCGTCACGGTAATGCCGGTTTTGACGAATTTCTGGAACCCGGGCGCAGAAGCAGTCAGCGTGTAGCTGCCAATCCCGACGCTCGCAAAGCGATACGCGCCGTCGGAGTTCGACACCGCGGTCTGTTCCCGATGGGTTGCGTTATTCGTAAGAGTGAGTTGAGCATTGGGAATGACTGCCCCCGAGGGGTCGGTCACGGTTCCGTTGATGGTCGCTTCCTGAGCCCGGAGTGCGGGCGTCAACATCAGCAGCATGGCAATCAATGCCAGCCACACCGCCCAGGTTCTATGTGAAGCTTTCTCTGCTGTTTGCGTTCGGCCGATGAAAAACAGCTTTCCTGCGAGTGATGCCATAAACCCCCCATTAGCAAACGTTTTCTATTTGGTCCGGTCTTGCCGCTGCTTCTTGTCTGTGCGACTACTTTATCCGACTCTTTGGAGTCTAGGAGATGCTTACTCCACTCCGGAAATCTCTGTCAAGAAAGAAATGAATTTTTTTCAGGAAAATGCGGCTTAAAAATCGCTTTACTCATTTCGCTCCAATGGGAACGATCCCTTCCGCCGACTTCGCAGCAATGACTCCCGCACCCTCCCGCACCGTGTAAAAGCGGTCGGCCGCCAAATGCGTGAACGTTTCCACTTTGCCGTCAGGCCAGAAGATTTTCGCCTTATCTACGGCCTTCTGGTCGCCCAGCCCGAAATGAATCCGCAAGTCGTTCTGAGACAGATAGCTGCCGCCGCTGTTCACCTCGCCCAATGCCGCCAGCTTTCCTGCCGTGATTCGCACGCGCGCATTCAACGCCAGCCGATTGCACGTGACGCCTTCCAGTTGAAAGCTGATCCAGTGGTTGCTAGGTCCGCCCTCAGGGCGCAGGATCATGGGCTTGCCTACCAGATTCTCTACAACGGCGTCCAGCCTGCCGTCGTTGAACAGATCGCCGATCGCCATTCCCCGACTCACCTGAGGTATCTGGACGGCCGGGCCGACTGACTTGCTGATGTTTTTGAAGGTCCCGTCCCGCTGATTCAGGAACAAAAGCTTGGGCTCGCGATAGGAGGTTCCCAGAGAGGCGGTATCGACTTGCGGGTATACATGCCCGTTGACCAGAAAGATATCCTTCCACCCGTCATTGGAGAAATCAACAAACGCATCACCCCATCCCACATAGCCGCTGGTCCCTGCCGCTATCCCCGATATGGCCGAAACATCCGTAAAGTTCATATCGCCGTCGTTGCGATAGAGGGCGGCATATTCGTTGTCAAAATGCGAGATGAAAATGGACATGCGGCCGGTATGCAGATAATCGCCCAAGGCGATTCCCATATTGGCCTGGGCCGCGCCGTTGGCGTTAAGAGCCACACCGGAGGTATAACCGCTATCGGTGAATGTGCCGTGGCCGTCGCCCTGATAAAGGTAATTCGGCTCGCCGTCATTGGTGACCAGCAAATCGAGCTTGCCGTCGTTATTGAAGTCGGACCAGACCGCGGTCAGGCCGTATCGATGCTCCGGATCGCTGACGCCGGCGCGCTTCGAAACGTCAGTAAAAGTTCCGTTGCGGTTGTTGTGATAGAGCGTGTCGGGAGAACCCTTCAGCCCGCGCGGCCCGCATTGCACCTCAATACCCAGGTATTTGCATGTCGCGCTCGAACCGAAAGCGGCCATGTTGTTCAGGTCGATATCGACATAATGGGAGACGAACAAATCGTCCCAGCCATCGCCGTCATAATCTCCGAACGTTCCTCCCGTCGCCCACATCGAATCGCCGCTAAGCCCGGCGCTTTTGGTCACATCGGTAAAGGTGCCGTTGCCGTTATTGCGATACAGGACCACGCCTTGAAGGCACGTCACTAACAGGTCCGGCAAGCCGTCGTTGTTGTAGTCCCCCACGGACGCTCCCATGGCCCAGCAGGGATATCCAACCCCGGCTTTGTCCGTGACATCGGTGAAGGTGCCGTCGTGATTGTTATGGTAGAGAGCGCTTCGCGCCTTGATGCCGGCGCGCGCCATCTGTACGGTTTGAGCATTCGTGAAATAAATGTCCGGCCAGCCGTCGCCGTCGTAATCGATCAGGGCTACGCCCCCACTCATCGACTCCACAATGTACTTCTGCTCAGGACTCGAATGATGCTCGAACTGAATTCCCGTGGACGCGGTGATGTCGACTAGCTTCGGGTAGGTCGCTTCCGCGCTGCTCGCGTCCCGGCGAGCCGCAGTGTCGGCCTTGCTGTGCGGGGCATCCGCCACTTGCGCAAAGCACAACGCAGCGAACGCAATCCACGCGAAGAAGCAGAAAACGGGGATAGCGACCCGGGCGCGATTTCGTCTGGACCGAGGGGTTCGCCCGGTCCGTTCTCCGCCGAGGTTTCGATGCCGGTAATTCTTCTGCATGTCGCCTGAGATATGTTGGCATCATACTGCGACACGTGCACGGCGCGTCCAACGCTTTGATCCCGGTGCGAGGGACGGAACAACCGCTCAGGCGATTGGGGCGCCAGCGGCGCGATAGATAGCTTCCATGGCGAGAAGATCTTTGAGCCCCTCCTCGCCGGGCGTTGCCGGTTCGGTGTTGTTGCGAACGCAGTCCGCAAAGTGATCTGCTTCATACGTGAACTGGTAGGGCAGCTTGCCGGGACTCGTCGCATTCACCGGTCCATGAATGGTGTCTCCCCGAAACTTCAGTCCTTCGTAATCGAACGCCGGTTCCACCCACAACCTGCCTTGAGTGCCGCCGATGCCGAGGTACGCGCCACCCTCTTCGCCATAGGATGAGCCGCTGGATGCAAGCAGGCCGGACGGGAATTTCATCGTAAACTCAATGCTCTCCTCAACGCTGGAAAAACGCGGGCCGGGCAGCCGGGTTGCCACCTGCGCGGAGAATGAAGCGGGCTCTTCCGCGGCGATCCAGCGAATCGTGTTCATTGGATAAATGCCGAGGTCGAGCAGCGATCCGCCGCCGGCCAGCTTGCGATCGAGCCGCCATCCCGAAGTTTTCGAGCCGTAAAAACCTCCCTGGAAACCCTGGATTTCGCCAATGGCTCCGCTGCGGGCCATCTTGCGAATCTGTTGCCACATGGGATCGTAATGAACGCGGTAGGCGATCATCAGTTTGACGTTATGCTTCCGGCAGGCGTCGATCATCTGCCGGCACTCGGCGGAGGAAATCGCCATGGGCTTTTCGCAAAGCACGTGCTTGCCGGCCTTGGCGGCGCGAATCGTATATTCGGCGTGCATGCTGTTCGGCAGGCCGATGTAGACCGCGTCGATGTCGGGATTCTGCGCAATCTCGTCATAGTTTTCGTAGTTGTAGACCGACTTGGGCGAGATGCCGTACAGCGCTTCATACTTCGGAGCCTTCTCGGCCGCATGTCCCGTCACCAGCGCGGTTACTTTGCATTTCGAAGACTGCGCGCAGGCTTTCATAAAAATATTGGAGATGACGCCGAGTCCGACGGGAGCAAAGCGCACCCGTTGTTGCGACTCTGCGCGCAAGGGAAGCGCGGCGGCGGCAGTGGCCAGCATTGAGAGTTTGGTGAAGCTGCGGCGATCCATGGTGCTCATCTCTTCTCCTTCATCAATCGGACGTTTGGGGGGCTAGCGGCGAAATGCGGGAAGATTTCCATGCGCGCGTGTTTGCAGGCGATAGACATGGGTTCGGGCTGTGATGTATAGCGTGCTTCCATCGCCGCCCCAGGCGAGGTTCGCGGCAACCTCCGGCAGCAGAATCTGTCCCAGTACCTTTCCCTCGGGGGTCACGATGCGGATGCCTCCGGGCCCGGTGGTCCAAATGTTACCGCGGCTGTCGATCTTCATGCCGTCGGGCACGCCTGGGCCTTCCTTGCCGGTAAAGTCGATCACATCGTGCGGCGGCCCGACCGTGCCGTCGGCGCGCAACGGATAGGCGATCACCCGCTGCTTCGGCCCGGAGTTGTTCACGTAAAGTGTCTTGTTGTCCGGCGACAGCGCGACGCCGTTGGGCAGTGTCAGATTCGTAATGATGGGCGTCAGCTTTCCATCCTTATAGTGAAAGACGCCATCGAAGGAGAGCTGCTTGGCTGGGTCGTGATCGCGGCCCTTCAGACCATACGGCGGATCGGTGAAGAAAAATGAGCCATCCGGCAGAAAAACCAGATCGTTGGGGCTATTGAGATGTTTGCCTCGGTAATTGTCGAAAAAAGGCGTCGGCCTCAAGTGGCCGGGGCCTCCTACCAATCGCACAACGGCGCGGCCGTACTGCTCGCACAGGACCACCGAACCATCTTTGCTGGTCGCCATCGCATTGGGTCCGGTCTTCTGGCCATGAGGACGGGCATAAGGTCCCTCCGTGAAATCGACCAGAACAGTGTCCTGACCGTCCGGGGTTACCGCGTGAATCCTGTCGCCTTCTTCATCGGAAAACCACAATCGGCCGCCGCGCCACATCGGCCCCTCAGTGAACACATAACCGCCGGAGACGACCTCCGGCTCAACGCCCGGAGCAATGAGCTGGTCAAGAGCAGGCGCGAGCCGCAGCACTTTCATCGATGGCGCAACCTGCGCGTGAGAAATCGCCTGCAGGGAAAACAAAACAGAAAGGGCGGCGACAACAAATCGGGTGGACAAACGCATGAAACCCCTTTTGTGCAGAGAATCTGGATGATTCTCTTAATGAGTTTTAACCTGGATCGCAGCGAATCATGGATGTCCGGCTGCGCCGAAGCAATGATAGGCCGCACATGCACCCTCCGCAAGCCACGTTGCTCATGCGCCAGCCTCGTTCGTCTCGCAGTATAAGATGGCTTGTGCCGGCAGAGCGCGGGCCGGCTCAAGCGCGAAATCCGCCACAGGTGCAGTAGAAAAACGATGCGACGCACGCTCATCCTTCCGGTATTTTTTATTACTTACGCGCTCGCCTATGTTGACCGTGCCAACTACGCGTTTGGCGCAGCGGCAGGGATGGCGGGAGCTCTTCACATTACCGCGGGAAGATCAGCGCTGCTGGCCGCTTTGTTCTTTCTGGGCTACTTTGCGTTTCAGGTGCCGGGAATGCTGGTGGCGCGCAAGTTCAGCGCTACGCGTCTCGTTTTCGCGGCGCTGATCATTTGGGGAACGCTGGCAGCGCTTACCGGGGTCATCCGCAGCTTTGCATGGCTGGCTGTCGATCGTCTTCTGCTGGGCATTGCCGAGAGCATCATTTTCCCGGCCTTGCTCCTTTTGCTTACGCGCTGGTTTACTCGGGCGGAGCGCTCACGCGCAAATACTTTCCTTATCCTCGGCAATCCGGTGACGGTGTTGTGGATGTCCGCGGTCACCGGCTTTCTTATCGAGTACTTTGGCTGGCAATGGGCGTTTATCATCGAAGGCGCTCCCGCCGTTCTATGGGCGTTTCTCTGGATCGCCCTGGTGCGCGACGAGCCGGCGCAGGCCCGCTGGATGGATCCGCTTACAGCCGGAAAGCTCGATGCGGAAATCCTCGCGCAACAAACCGCGATGCCTGTGCAGAACGACGGCGTCGCGCAGCTTAGAACCTTTCTTTTTCGTACGGACATCTTGCAGTTGTCGCTGCAATATTTCTGCTGGAGCCTCGGCATCTACGGATTTGTCCTATGGCTGCCGAGCATTGTGCACCGTGGAGCCGCATTGTCGATGGGCGGGACAGGATTGCTCTCAGCGGTCCCATATCTGCTCGCTCTGGTCCTGATGATCGTGGCTGGAAGGATTTCCGACCGCACGCTGCGCCGCCAGGAAATCGTGTGGCCGTTTCTCCTGCTTGCTGGTTTCGCGATGCTTGGCTCGTTTTTTTCCGTCGGACACAGCTTTGCACTCGCTTTCACCTTTCTGGTCATCGCGGGAGGCTGTATGTACGCTCCGTACGGGCCATTTTTCGCGATCATTCCTGACCGCGTGCCCCGGGAGGTTGCCGGTGAGGTGTTTGCCATGGTGAACAGCGCCGGAGCGCTGGGCGCTTTTGTCGGCACCTACCTTGTAGGTCTGTTGCAGGCCATCACCGGCACGCAATCCGCCGGTTATCTGCTGATGTCGCTTTCGCTTCTCGCGTCGGCGCTCCTGCTCATTCGCCTGCCCAAAGTTCCAGCCTCGCCTGTGCCCGGAGAGCTCCGCCATGCCTGAACGACGCACTCTCTCCGCCGCGCAGGTGCTTGAAGCAGATCCAGCGGTCTACTCCTCCATTTCCACGCACGCGCCTGGCCCGTCGGGCACACTTCCAATTACCAGTGAAATGCTGCTAACACAGCCCTCGGGCAATCTGTTTGGCTTGTCACAGAACGCGGGAATGGGTTGGGACCCGCGTCGGCTGCTCGATCCCGAGTTCATCATCCTGAGTACGCATGGAGGTTTGCGTGCAGAGGACGGCACGCCCATCGCGCTTGGTCTGCACACCGGGCATTGGGAGGTGGGCTTGCTCGTCGCCGAGGCTGCGCGCGAACTGCGCCGCCTGCATGCGACTCCTTTTGCCGCCGCCTGCACCGACCCGTGCGACGGCCGCACTCAGGGCACTGTCGGAATGCTCGACTCGCTGCCTTACCGCAACGATGCGGCCATGGTTCTGGGGCGCTTGATGCGTTCCTTGCCCACGCGCAAGGGCGTGCTCGGCATCGCCACCTGCGACAAAGGACTTCCCGCCATGCTGATGGCGCTGGCGTCTTCCGGCCGTTTACCAACCGTCCTGGTTCCAGGCGGCGTCACACTGCTGGCTGAATCGAGTAGGGACCATCCGGCTGAGGATGCGGGCAAAGTGCAGACCATCGGCGCGCGCTTCGCACAGGGAGAAATCACACAGGCGTATGCGGCCGAGGTCGGCTGCCGCGCCTGCGCCACTCCCGGCGGAGGCTGCCAATTCCTCGGCACCGCCGCAACTTCTCAGGTTGTCGCTGAAGCTCTCGGGCTCGCGCTTCCGCATTCAGCGCTGGCGCCCTCGGGGTATCCGGTCTGGCTCGTTGCCGCCGCGCGCTCCGCCCGTGCCTTACTGCGCCTTGCGCAATTGGGCCTGGGCACAAACGACGTGCTGACCGATGCCGCAATCCGCAACGCCATGGTGCTGCATGCGGCTTTCGGAGGTTCGACAAATCTCTTGCTGCACGTGCCCGCAATTGCCCATGCGGCGGGCCTGCGAAGGCCGACCGTAGAAGACTGGACCGCCATCAACCGCGAAGTGCCGAGGCTTGTCGATGCGCTGCCCAACGGCCCGCGCGGATTCGTGACCGTCCAGGTTTTCCTTGCCGGCGGTGTTCCTGAAACGATGCTGCACCTGCGCCGCGCCGGGTTGCTGGATACCACCGTGCGTACCGTGACGGGAGAAACGCTCGGCGACAATCTCGACTGGTGGGAAACCAGCGAGCGCCGTCGTGCGATGAAGGATCGTCTTCTGGCGCTCGACGGCGTCGATGCGCATGACGTTATTTTCTCCGTCGACAGTTCGCGCGCCCGCGGCCTTGGACGAACTCTGTGCTTCCCGGTAGGAAATCTTGCGCCCGAGGGCGGCGTAATCAAAAGCACTGCCATCGACCCGTCGCTCCTTGATGAAGACAAAGCGTATGTCCACACCGGGCCGGCGCGGGTCTTCATCACAGAAGCCAGCGCCATGGCTGCGATCAAACACGGCGAAGTGGGGCACGGAGATGTCGTCGTTCTCATCTGCGGAGGGCCAATGGGAGCCGGCATGCAGGAGATTTATCAGGTTACCTCCGCGCTCAAAAGCCTTCCGTTCTGCAAGCATGTCGCCGTGCTTACGGATGCCCGCTTCAGTGGAGTGTCAACCGGCGCATGTGTTGGCCACATTTCTCCCGAAGCTCTGGCCGGAGGCCCGATCGGCCGCGTGCGCGACGGCGACCTGATCGAAATACGCATCAGCGGACAATCGGTTCAGGGCGTCATTGATCTGGTGGGCGAGGAAGGCGAGCAGGGCATCACGCGCTTTTCGCCCGAAGAAGGCGCTCGGCGGCTGGCGTCGCGTCCCGCGCGTGCCGATCTTGCGCCGCACCCCGCGCTGCCGGACCATACCCGCCTGTGGGCCGCGCTGGTTCAGGCATCGGGAGGCGTATGGGGAGGATGCGTGTATGACACGACGGCGATCCTGACCCGGCTTTCACTATCCGCACCACACGAGAGGGAATCCGCATGAAGCTGTACAACACGAAAAAGGGCATCTTTGCGAATGGAAACGATGATGAGTGGTACAAGCTCGACGTTCCCTCGTGGGATGACCTGGTTTCTGATTTCGATCTGTCTGCCCGAGTGCGCCAGGCGTCGGGTCCAGCCACCGGCGAGAAGCCTGATCCTGGCGACCTGCTCCCTCCGATTGGAAATCAGGAGGTATGGGCGGCTGGAGTCACCTACTATCGAAGCCGTACCGCTCGCATGGACGAGTCGAGGGACGCGGGTGGCGGAACCTTTTATGAT
>JBOGMA010000558.1:0-4172 GCA_050746465.1 Acidobacteriaceae bacterium | reverse complement strand
CCTATCGGCATCTCGTTGGTCATATCGCTGCTCATAGTGGCGTTGCAGCATTCGTGCCAGACTACCGGCTTGCTCCCGAAAATCCATTTCCTGCCGCCACTGAGGACGTGCGCGCCTGCTATACCGGCCTGGGTGAGTTTGGCTACAAGAAGATCGCCGTCACCGGCGACTCAGCAGGTGGGACATTGGCGCTCGGGCTTTTACTTTCGCTGAAGGTGTCGCAACCGAGCAATCAGGGGGTTCCCGTCGCCGGAGTTGCACTATCCCCAGTGACAGACCTCTCGCTCTCTGGAACAAGCTGGACGACGCGCGCGGCAGCGGATCCTTACTTTATCCAACTTCAGGTGGCCGAGTTGGTGCGATCCTGGCTGAATGGAGCCGATCCCCACGATCCCGCTGCCTCGCCGCTTCGCGCAGACCTGACCGGCCTCCCGCCGATTCGTGTCCACGTCGGTGACGACGAAGTGCTGCTCGATGACTCGGTCCGTTTTGTGGAGAAGGCAGTGGCCGCAGGAGTCGATGCGCGCGTGGACGTGTGGGAAGGTATGGTCCATGGTTTTCCCGGAGCGGTTGGGCGGCTGGAAGCCGCAACCGAGTCCCTCAATCTGATCGGCAAATTCCTGGCCGAACGCTTTGCCGCAGCCCAAGGAGCGAAAGATAGCGCATAAATACCTGGCTCATTCGGAGAAGAAGAGAATCACATCACGTAGGAGGGCACGACATGAACCCAACGGGCAAGTCCATGCAACCTACTCGCCCCACTTCATCGGTCAATCTGCAAAGCTCCTGTTGTACGCCGCCAGTTGAAATTCGATCACTTGCACAGGACGATGACGCCACTGCTTTCCGGACGCTAAATGAAGAGTGGATCACTCGGTATTTCACTCTAGAGGCCAAAGACCGCGAGACCTTGAACGATCCGCTCCACTCAATTCTTCTGAAGGGTGGTCGTATCTTCATGGCTTACGCCGCCGCTGAAGCGGTGGGATGCGTCGCGCTAATCCCCATGAGAGATGGTGTCTACGAACTTTCCAAGATGGCGGTTTCCCCGCATCTGCGCGGCCGAGGCCTCGGCCGCCGTTTGCTGCAGCACGCGATCGTGCAGGCCAGGAGCATCGGCGCCAAATCGCTGTTCCTCGGCAGCAATTCGCGTCTCAGGGATGCGGTTCACTTATACGAATCGGTCGGTTTTCGTCACGTGAAACCGGAGACTCTTCCGCCAATGCCTTATAGCCGCGCCGATGTCTTTATGGAGTTGTCTCTGGAGTGAGACTTACCACGGGGCCCATTTGCACTAGACACAATTTCTCTGCGTGAACCCGTAACGACGCCTGTCGTGTAGCACGCGGATGTCATCATCCCGAGATAGATTGAAAACGCAGTTTATTGAACCGTCCGCGAACCCGCGATGAGTATGTCTACAAGTCTCCTGGCGCTCCGCTGCCAATCAGGGCCGGAGTTTACAAGGGAGACACCGATGATCGCCCTGAGCAGATCGGAGGCGTCGATATCTTTTCGTACGTCGCCGCTTTTCTTCGTGCGTTTTACCAGATCATCCAGCGCTCCCTGGACCAGGCTGCGAGACCCTTCGTACAGTCGCGAAGGGCCTCCGGCGACGGTGTTGAGGGCCGGCGCGATGATGTGCTTCGTTGCGATGTAATCAACAAGCAGCAGCATCCAGGCCCGCAGGGCATCGATCGGCGGCATCGCTGCAGTAAACTTGCGCCCTGCCGCCGCCAGCTTTTCCACCTCGCTCCGATAAACCGCTTCGATCAGCGCGTCTCGCGTAGGGAAGTGCCTATATAAGGTGCCGGCTCCCACACCCGCCTGCTTCGCGATATCGTCCAGGCTGGCATCCGCTCCGTGGCGCGTAAAAGCCTCTTTGGCCGCTTCGAGGATAAGCTCCCGGTTACGCCGGGCATCGGAGCGCGGCTTGCGTTGGTCGGGCTGGGAACGCTTCTTCGTCATTTTCCGAAAAAGTTTTGCAACCGGAGACTGTCTCCGGCTATCTATACATTCGGAGAGTATCTCCGTTTTATGCGAAACGGCAGTGATTCGTCAACGCCGGATACAAGCCAAGACACCAACAGAGAATCAGGGAGGAATGGAATGATTCAAGGCGTGAATGTGGCCGGCAATTTTACCCTGCCCGGCAGTGTGCGCAGCGTTAACCGCATGGGCTACGGAGCCATGCAACTGGCGGGGAGAGATGGCGATAAGCGGGTGTGGGGACCGCCTCGCGACGTCGAAGAAGCAATCCGCGTATTGCGGGAAGCCGTCGCTAACGGCGTGAACCATATCGATACCTCTGATTTCTATGGCCCTCACGTCACCAATCAAATCATCCGAAAGGCGCTCTTTCCGTATCCCGGCGATTTGGTCATTGTGACCAAGGTTGGCGCACGGCGGGGAGTAGATGGGTCGTGGATTCATGCTCTCTCCGCGGACGAATTGACAGGGGCGATCCACGACAATCTGCGCAATCTGGGCCTGGACCTGCTCGAAGTCGTCAATCTGCGCGTAGGAGGCATGGCCGAACCGTCGAATGGTTCAATTGAGGAGCCGCTGGCGGTGTTGGCCGAACTTCAGCAAAAGGGTTTGATTCGCCATATCGGGTTAAGCAATGTAACGCCGGCTCAGATTGCGGAGGCGCGACAAATCGTCCCAATCGTCTGCGTCCAGAATCACTACAACCTTGCGCATAGGGCCGACGATACGCTTATCGCGGATCTCGCCCGCGACGGTATCGCCTACGTTCCGTTCTTTCCACTCGGAGGGTTCAGTCCGCTGCAGTCGTCGAACTTGTCTGAAGCGGCTTCGCGCCTCGATGCCACGCCGATGCAGGTTGCGCTCGCGTGGCTCCTCCATCGCTCGCCCAACATCCTGGTAATCCCTGGAACATCCTCTCTCCAACATCTTCGCGAAAACCTTAAGGCGGCGACGCTACAGCTTCCCGCTGACGTGCTTGCCGGCCTCGACGGAGTATCCAGACACGATGCCGCGATTCCAGTCGATCCGCATAAACAATGACCGCTTTTTGCCAATCGAACCTCAAGAAATAGAAATAGGAGTTCTCATAATGCGTGTTTTCGTTACCGGCGCAACAGGATTCATCGGTTCCAGAATTGTTCCGGAACTCATCAGCGCAGGCCACCAGGTGCTCGGCATGGCTCGCAGCGACGCCGGCGCACAATCTTTAGTCGCGGCAGGGGCACAGGTACAGCGAGGCGATCTCGAAGACCTCGAAAGCCTGCGCACCGGCGCTGCCGCATCCGATGCCGTCATCCACACCGCTTTCCGTCACGACTGGACAAGATTTGCGGAAAGCTGCGAACTCGATAAACGTGCAATCGAGACGATCGGCGCTGTGATTCAAGGATCAAGCCGCCCGTTCATCGTCAGCTCCGGCGTCGGAGTGGCTCAGGGCCGCACCGCCACCGAGGATGATCCACCGATTCCACCTTCAGCGACATACCCCCGCGCTTCCGAGGCAACGGCCGTCGCTCTGATGGAGCGCGGCGTGAACGCCTCCGTGATGCGGCTCCCGCAGGTCCACGACACGGAAAAGCAAGGCCTTATTACCCCACTGATTGCCGCGGCCCGCGCCAAAGGCGTATCCGCTTTTATAGGAGATGGAAACAACCGCTGGCCCGCCGCGCATGTAACGGATGTAGCCCGTCTCTACGCGCTCGCTCTGGAGAAGGGCACGAAGGGAGCCCGGCACCACGCGGTCGCCGAAGAGGGCGTGACGTTGAAAGACATTGCCGCCGCCATGGGCCGCGGCCTGAATGTACCTGTTATTTCTATCTCGCCTGAACAGGCCCAGGACCATTTCGGGTTCCTCGGGTTCTTCGTGGGGAGGGACGCCGATACTTCCAGTGCGCAAACCCGCGCAAAGCTCGGATGGAACCCCACCGGCCCCGACCTTCTTACCGACCTCGCAAACATGCGCTATAAGCAGGCCTGAACCAACGCGCAAACGTCACTGCGTACAAACCAAACTGACCCGACTTGAGGAATCAATATCGATATCCGCACCTACGCGTTTGACACCCTCAGAAGAGACGGCGACGACTCGTTCCTGCCGCAACCATAGAACAAGAAAGGGAATTGGTGGCGGATGCAGGTCTGGAGCGAACCGCTCTCCGGCCCCATTTCCCTGCTACCTATCG
>JBOGMA010000557.1:0-14581 GCA_050746465.1 Acidobacteriaceae bacterium | reverse complement strand
TGCCCAATGCGGATGAGTTGGCGAGGTTGCCGCCGGGGACAATGATGTGATCGGGAACATCCCAGTTCATCTGCTCGGCAATTTCCAGGGCCGGAGTCTTCTGGCCTTCAAGCCGGTAAGGGTTCACGGAATTCAGCAGGTAGACGGGAGCGCGGCGCACCACCTCGGCCAGCACCTTCACGCAGCCGTCAAAATCGGTCTTCAACTGGATGGTAAGGGCACCGTAGTCGAGCGCCTGCGACAGTTTGCCCCATGCGATTTTTCCTTCCGGAATCAGGACGAGGCTGCGCATTCCGGCGCGCGCAGCATAAGCGGCCATGGCGGCAGAAGTGTTGCCGGTGGAAGCGCATGCGACCCAGGAAAATCCGCGCTCATAGGCGACGGAAAGGGCCGTCGTCATGCCTGTGTCCTTAAAGGAGCCGGTGGGATTCATGCCCTGATGCTTGGCAAAGATTCGGTCGGCGCCTGTGGAATCGGCAGTACGGACGAGGTGATACAGCGGGGTATTGCCCTCGCGCAGGGAGACAATATGCTGCTCGTCGCGCAGGATGGGCAGCAGTTCGCGAAAACGCCATACGCCGCTCTGATCTTTCAGTTCAGTGGAGGTGCGACGTTCTTTCCAAAGCCACCGAAGCGCGCTGGTGTTGGGGAGGTTGCGCCGCGCGGCCGCGGGTTCCGCCTGTGCCTTTCCATTCCGGCCATTCGGTTCCCGGCAGCTCCAGGCGGGATACTCCACCTCATACAAATCGCCGCACTCCGGGCAGCGAAAATCCTCTTTCAGGTCTGACAAGGCGATGACGCTCGCGCAGCCTGTACAGCGCAACAGATGAGAGTCCTGCAACATAATGGTTCTTCTTAGCCTAACAGGACTAGCCGTCCAGGCACTCGCGCTTCGCGCCTTCTTTGGAGCAGCATTTGTGGCGCTCCCGATGGTCGCGAAATCAGGGAAAACGATGTGCATTAGAATCATTCACGGAAAGCAGGAAACCATGAAGAAGTGGTCCGTCGCAGATATTCCGCCCCAGCATGGAAAGCTGGCCATCGTCACTGGAGCCAATAGCGGACTGGGGTGGCACACAGCCTTCCAGTTGGCGCGAGCGGGGAGCGATGTGATTCTGACAGCGCGCTCAGAAGAAAAGGGCCGCGCCGCAGTGGAGCGCATTCGAGAACAACTTTCGCAGGTGAAGGTGCGGGCGGAAGTTTTGGACCTGGCCAGCCTTGCGTCGGTTCGTGCTTTTGCGGCAAGGCTCGAAAATGAAGCCAAGCTCGACCTGCTGGTGAATAATGCGGGGGTGATGGCGATTCCCCGCCGCGCAGTGACCGAAGATGGTTTTGAGCGGCAACTGGGGACGAATTTTCTGGGACATTTTGCGCTGACGGGCTTGCTGATGCCTGTGCTTCTGCGGGCTCGCGCGCCGCGCGTCACCACGGTTTCAAGCATAGCGGCGAATCTGCGCATGAAGCGGATCAAGTTTGAAGATTT
The DNA here is from genome assembly GCA_050746465.1 of Acidobacteriaceae bacterium. GTDB lineage: Bacteria > Acidobacteriota > Terriglobia > Terriglobales > Acidobacteriaceae > Silvibacterium. The sequence goes on along the minus strand of JBOGMA010000557.1, from coordinate 13,098 downwards.
GCAATTGGAGAAAGCCTACGATCCGTGGACGGCCTATTGCCAGTCGAAACTGGCGGACCTGATGTTTGCGCTGGAATTGAGCCGGCGCTGCGCGGCAAAGGATTTTGCGTTGCTAAGCAATGCCGCGCATCCCGGCTATGCGCCGACGAATCTGCAGACCTCGGGACCAGGCAAGCCGCGCGGGTGGGCGCAGAGGCTTTTCGAGAAATTTGCGTCGCATGAAGCAGACCTCGGAGCGCTTCCCACCTTGAGAGCCGCGACCGATGTAGACGCCGCGCCGGGGAGCTACTATGGGCCGAGCGGACGATTCCAACTCACGGGACATCCCGTTCCAATTGCGATTCCCAAGGCCGCGCGGAATGAGGCCGCAGCGGCGAAGTTGTGGGAGATTGCCGAATCGCTGACCGGGGTCGCTGCTCCTAAAAAGACGCCCTGATGTAAAAGTCATCGTGTCTTTCGATGAAATATCGTATAGAATCGCAGGATGGCTGCGCTTTTGACTCCACGGCAAGCTGCTTTGCGCCTTGGGATTTCCTATCCCACGATCAAGCAGTGGATTTATCAGGCGAAGCTGAAGACGGTCCGCACGCCCGGCGGACACTACCGCATTCCAGAAGCGGAGCTGGACCGCTTCCTGCACAAAGCCAAACGTCCGGACACGCCGAGGCGCGAGATGATGCGCGCGGTCAGCGGGCGAAACCAACTTGTCGGGCGGATAGTGGAGGTTAAATTTGACGGGCTGCTGGCGCAGGTGAAGCTCTCGATCGGGGGGCAGATCATCACGTCTGTGATTACCGCCGAGGCAGCGCGCGAGATGCGGCTTGCCGTTGGAGAAACGGCTTCGGCATTGATCAAATCGACGGAGGTGATGCTGCTCCGTGTTTAACTTACGCCGCATCGTCGCTATTATTGTGCTCGCCGTATTCGTTGCTGCTGCTCACGCGCAACAGACTTTGCGCGTGGCGGCAGCCGCCGATCTTCAGCCACTGCTGCCGAAGATTCTGGCTGAGTTCAGCGCGCAGACCGGCATTCATACGGAGGCATCGTATAAATCCTCCGCCACGCTCGCGACCGCGATTATCAATGGAGCTCCATTTGATTTGTTCCTGGCTGCCGATTTCAGTTTTCCGCAGAGGGTGATTGATGCGGGGCGGGCCGAAGAGTCCAAGCCCATTGCTTATGCGAGGGGAACGCTGGTTCTGTGGTCCCGCAACGACGGGCCATTCGGCACGCTTTCTGTTGATTCGCTGCGGTCACCTGCACTGCATTCGCTCGCCATTGCGAATCCGCAGCATGCTCCCTATGGGCGCGCTGCGGTTGCCTCGTTGCGGCATATGGGCCTATACGACTCGCTGAAGACAAAGCTGGTGATTGCGGAAAACATTGCGCAAGCTGCACAGTTTGCCGACTCCGGTAATGCTCAATTGGGATTTATTTCCTTAACCTCCGCGCTGACGCCGCGGCTGAAAGCTTCCGGGCATTTTGTGGCGGTCCCCGGCAGCGATTATCCGCCGATTCTGCAAGGCGGAGTGGTTATTAAGAACTCGCCCAACGCGAAGGCCGCTCATCAATTTCTCAACTATCTCGCCTCCGGAGCCATTGCACGCCAGCTTGAGGCAGGCGGGCTGGCTACCGCGCGCTGAGGCCGCATGGACCTGCAGGCCCTCTCGGTCAGTTTTCGGCTAGCCATAATCACAACCACCGTTCTGTTGGTTATCGCGATTCCGCTCGCCTTCTGGATTGTTTCGACGCGCTCTCGATTTCGAGCGGTGATTGAAGCTGTAACGACGCTGCCCATTCTGCTGCCACCAACGGTGCTGGGCTTCTATCTGCTGGTTCTGCTGGGCCAGCGCACAGCGGTTGGACGCCTTTGGATCGATCTGTTCGGTCATCCGCTGGCTTTTACGTTTTCAGGGCTGGTGATTGGGTCGGCGATTTACAGCCTGCCCTTTGCCGTGCAGCCCATCGTCGCGGGGTTTTCCGCTGTAGACATTGCCCTGATCGAGCAGGGGCGGCTGCTGGGCGCGTCGCGCTGGCGAATTCTGCGTTCCGTTCTGCTGCCGCTCTCCATGCGTTCCGTCGCGGCCGCTGCCTTGCTTTGCTTCACTCACACGATTGGGGAGTTCGGCGTGGTGCTGATGATTGGCGGCGACATTCCCGGCGCGACGCGCACGCTCTCAATCGCCATTTACGACCAGGTACAGGATTTCGCCTATGCTGATGCCAATCGCACTGCGCTGCTGCTAGTGTGCATTGCCGTGGCGGCGTTGATTCTTCTCTACCTTCGTCGCGGGCCTTATCCAGGCGCCGATGCGGGGGCGCGATGAGCCATTTTCTTGAGGTGAATGTCGATTATCGTCGTGGCGACTTCGCGCTTCGCGCTGAGTTTGCGCTGCGCTCTCAGTGGACGGTGCTGTTCGGGGCGTCGGGCGCGGGCAAAACGACACTGCTGCGCATCCTGGCGGGGCTCACTGCACCGACACGCGGATCCATCCAGCTTGGGAACGAGCAGCTTTTCGATACCGGGCGCAAGTTCGCGCTGCAGCCGGGCAGGCGCGGAATCGGATTTGTGCTCCAGCAGGCCGCTCTGTTCCCTCACCTGACGGCACGCGAAAATATTGCCTTCGGACTGCACTCGTGGTCAAGAGCTGCACGTGAAGAACGCGTGGCGGACTTGCTGGAGATGTTTGATATTGAGGCGATGGCCGAGCGCAAGCCGCGGCAACTTTCCGGTGGAGAACGCCAGCGCATAGCCGTGGCACAGGCGTTGGCTCCGCGACCACAGTTGCTTCTTCTTGATGAACCTTTCAATGCGCTGGATGTGCGCAGGCGCGCTTCGGTGATTGCAAAGCTGCGCTCGGCCGCAGTGCCGGTGCTTTATGTGTCGCATGATCTGGCCGATGCATGGCAAATCAATGCCGACGCGCTCCTGCTGGAGGCGGGAAAAATCGTTGCACGAGGTGAGACGCGAACGATTCTGGCTGCGCAGCGGCGGCAGCTCCTGGATCAGCTCGGAGCTCCCGGTTCGGGCCGGGAGCAGGAGTGAGCGGATTCATTTCGACAAGCTATTTTTTGCTGCCGGGCGCTCCGCCCAGGGCAAGTTCAATTAACGTCTTCTGTTCCATTTCGTGCGCTTTGGCCGATCCAGTGGCGGGGCTGGCTGCCGCGGAACGCTTCACGCTCAACACGGAGCGGTTGCGTGCGAGACGCCGCAGCCTGGGCATGATGAAGGACTGCGCGCCCATGTTCTCCGGCTCCTCCTGGACCCAGACCACCTCGTGCGCATTGGGGTGGGCGGCAATGGCCGCGGATAGCTCCGCCTCCGGCCAGGGATAGAGCTGCTCGATAAAAATGATTCCGGTGTTGCGGTCGCCCCGTTTGTGACGTTCCATGCGAAGCTCGTGGCCAATTTTTCCTGTGCAGAGCAGCAGGCGCTGCGCATTCTCGAATTCCGTCTCCGGAAGTACGGTTTCGAAGCGCGGCTTTGAAAGCTCATCGATGGAAGAGCTCGCGTCCGGATGCCGCAACATGCTTTTAGGAGTAAATACGATGAGCGGCTTGCGCCACATCCGTATCGCCTGCCTACGGAGCAGATGGAAATATTGTGCGGCTGTGGAGGGCTGACAAATCTGGACGTTGTCATGCGCGGCGAGTTGCAGACAACGCTCGATGCGCGCGCTGGAGTGCTCCGGGCCCTGGCCCTCATAGCCGTGAGGAAGCAGCATGACCACGCCGCTGAGCAACCCCCATTTGTCTTCGCCCGAGGCGATGAACTGGTCAACCACGCTTTGCGCGCCGTTGGCAAAATCGCCGAACTGCGCTTCCCAAAGCACCAGCGTCTCGGGAGAGTCGCGGCTGTAGCCGTACTCGAACCCGAGTACGCCGGCCTCTGAAAGGCTTGAGTTGTACACATCGAATTTAGCCTGCGGTTCGGCGAGATGATTCAGAGGAATCCAACGCTGCTCATTCTCTACATCAATCAAAACGGAATGACGCTGGTTGAAGGTGCCGCGCTGGCTGTCCTGTCCGCTCAGCCGCACCGGAGTTCCGCTCGTCAGCAATGAACCGAACGCCATCGCTTCCGCCATTCCATAGTCGAAGGCGCGCTTGCCTTCGCCCATCTCCGCGCGCTGCTCCAGCAGCTTCTTGATCTTGGGGTGAATGTGAAAAGTGTCGGGATACGAGGTCAAGCCCTGCGCCAGCTTCTGTACCGCTTCGCAGGATAGGCCCGTGTCTACTTCATGGTCCGGCCTCAGGAGTCCGCCCTTGTACGGCGACCAGTATTCTGGCAACTGCGCCAACTGTGGCTTTTTGCGCAACAACCTGGCCTGCTTCTGGGCTTCGCTGAATTCATCGTGCAGGGCCTTTATCGACTTTGCCGCGTCAACGCCTATTTCTGCCGCATAGATCTCATACAGTGGCGGATGATTTTTAATGCGCTCGTAGCGTAGCGGCTGCGTGATGGTTGGGTCATCAATTTCGGAATGGCCGTGCCGACGATAACCGATTAAATCTATCACCACGTCGGTATGGAACTTGTGTCGATACTCTGCTGCCAAAGCGGCAACGCGTAGCACCGCCTCCGAATCTTCGGCGTTCACATGGAAAATGGGAATGGGCAGCCGCTTCGCGAGGTCGGAAGCAAACCGCGTCGACGATTCCTCCGCCGGGCCGGCGGTGAATCCGATGAGGTTGTTGACGATGATCTGAATGGTCCCACCAACCGAATAGCCGTCGATCATGGCGAGGTTCATGGTCTCGGCCCAAACACCTTGCCCTGCGAATGCGGCGTCTCCGTGAATGAGGATTGGCAGCACGCGATTGACTCCTTCATCGCCGAGCCGCACCTGCTTGGCCTTTGCGCGGCCCATGGCCACGGGATCCACCGCTTCGAGATGGCTGGGGTTCGACACCAGATGCAGGGCGATGGATTGCCCATTGCGCGCGGCGAAGGTCCCCGTTGCGCCGACGTGATACTTCACATCGCCGCCGCCAAGAATACTGCGCGGGTCCACATCCTCGAATTTCGCGAAGATGTCCGACGCTGGTTTCCCGAACGTATTCACCATCACGTTCAAGCGCCCTCGATGGCTCATTCCCATGACCGAGCGGTCCACGCCGAGCTCGGCGGAGCGATTCAGCAGCTCGTCGAGAAACGGGATCAGCGCGGTGACGCCTTCCAGCGAAAAGCGTTTGGTGCCCAGATAGCGCGATTGAATGACCTGTTCAAAGATGTCGGCGCGGGTCAGCAGATGCAGCACATGGCGTCGCGTCGTGTCGTCTGTTGGGTCAGGGGCGGCTTCCAGCCGGTCGGCGATCCAGTCGCGCCGCTCCACTGATGGAATGTGCATGAATTCAGCGCCAATCGTGCCGCAATAGGATCTCCGCGCCGCCTCCGCATCCGCGCCGGACAAATTGAGTTCGAGAACGTCAGCGGGTTGAAGGTATTGCCCAAGAGGATCGAGCTGCGCCTGCAAATATCCCCAACGGCGAAATGCATCGAAGACCTGCTCTCGCGATGTTGAGGATGAAGAAGAGGAGGAGCGAGAAGATTTGGGAGGGCGATTTGCGATGCTTGTTGTGCTCATATCCGTTTCGATGCTGCGCAATGCGCAAAAAAAAACAGGCGCGCACAGCACCGTAAACTCAATTTTATCGTGTCCGCCTGAGCTTCGCCCGGCACCACCCGCCGGATGCCCCGCCTTCGCCTGGAACGCGAGGTATCCGGCACGCTCGCAATGCTTAGCGCCTTATTTGTTGCCTCCGGACGCCAGCAGTGTTTCTCCCGTCAGCCAGCCGGAATCATCGGAGGCAAGGAACACCGCGATTGGCGCAATGTCGCCCGGCTGTCCGGATCGTCCGAGGGGAGTCTGCGCAATCACTTCGTTCTCAAAATCGCTTCCCAGAATTCCCGCGGTGTGCGTGCCTTCAGTATGCACCAGCCCGGGGTTGATTGAGTTCACGCGAATCTTCCGTGGTCCGAGCTCTCTCGCCAGGACTCCTGTAATAGCGTCCACCGCACCCTTGGTGGCGGTATAGATGACCGAACCCGGAGGCGTGAGACGGCTCACCACGGACCCAACGTTGATGACGCTTCCGCCCGCGCCGTCAAAGTACTTCGCGGCTTCCTTCGTCGCCAGAATCAAACCCAGGACATTGGTATCAAACTGCCGGTGAAATTCATCTTCCGCTACGTCGCCGAGCGGCGTGAATTTATAAACGCCGGCGTTATTCACCAGGATATCCACCTTTCCAAAAGCCCTCTTTGTTTCGGCGAAAACACGCTCAACATCCGCGGTCTTTGCCACGTTTCCCTGGACGGCGACTGCCTTTCCGCCTTTGCCCTTGATATCCGCAACTACGCGATCCGCGCCTTCTTTGCTGGTAGCGTAGTTCACCACCACCGCTGCGCCCTGCTCGGCCAGCGCCTTGGCAATGCCCGCGCCGATACCCTTGGAAGCTCCCGTTACCACAGCAACTTTGTTCGCCAATTTGCTCATTTTCTTCTCTCTCCAGGTCATCGAATTTATTTCGATATTTCGATGACTGTCGAATTGATGAACTAAACTCAAGGCAGGATTCAGGCTTTTTCCACAATGTTAGATTTTCGCGAGATGTTCCATATACGCACGCAGCACGTCGCGACGCAGGGTGAGATTCGCGAACTTTCCTTCGCGGACAATCTCAATCAGGTCGGCTGTCTCCAGTTCCTTCATGTGGTGTGAAAGCGTGGCCGCACTTACGTCCTGGTGTGCGCGAATCTCTCCGCAGGCGATGCAGTCGCAGGAACCAATCTGCTTCAGAATCTCGACCCGGCGCGGATCGGACAGGGCCTTAGCAATCAACTCCAGTTGCTTTTTAGAAAGCGACTTTGCCCTTCCGCCCGCCATGCGTCCATTATCCTCTACGCAAAAAGGCCCGGTTCAAAGAATGAGCCGGGCCTCTCTCCAATTCACCCTCCCTTAGCGAGTCACCTTCAGCATGACGGCCCCGTGTTTTGGAACGGTGACCGTATACTCGCCGTTGGACGGCTGCACGTCTTTATGCGCCCACAGGTCGCGGAGTTTGGCGCTCGGGCCGAAGCCGATCATGCTCAGCTTGAGCGAGATGGTTCGCGGAGTTTCGGCGCGGTTGAAGATTCCGACGGCCTTGGCTCCGCCGCTCAACGGCTTGGCCCAGATTTCTTCCGGACCTTCAGCCCACACGCGATCTCCTTGTTTGCCAAGCTTGTCCTGGTCCACGGCGATGACTTCGCGGTTCATCAGCAGTTCCTTGGTCTGCGGCGTCATCTTGCTTAGGTCGTTGCCGGCTAGCAGCGGCGCGGCCAAAATCGTCCACAGCGTCATGTGAGTCGTGTATTCATCGAAGCTCATGCCGCCGTTGCCGACTTCGAGCATATCAGGATCATTCCAGTGGCCAGGTCCGGCAAACTTCGCGAGACCCGCCTGGGAAAAGCCGATCGCGGTCATGCGGTTGTAATTGTCTGTGATATCGCCGGTGGTGCGCCACAGGTTTCCACCAACGGAGGGACCCCACTTCCAGACATCATTCCACCCGTACTGGCACATGCTGAAGACGATGGGACGGCCGGTTGCTTCAAGAGCCTTGTGCATCTTTGCGTAGGCTGCTTTTTCAATTTCGAACGCCTTGTGCGGATCGCCGTTTGACTCCTTCTTCATGATCGGGATGAAGCTGCAGAGGTCGTACTTGAGATAGTCAATTCCCCATGAGGCATAGGTCTTTGCGTCCTGCGCCTCGTGACCATAGCTGCCCGGATAACCGGCGCAGGTCTTGGGCCCTGGCGAGGAGTAGATGCCGAGCTTGAGTCCCCTGGTGTGGACGTAATCAGCCAGGGCCTTCATGTCTGGGAATTTGCTGTTGGTGGTGATCTCACCGTCGGCTTTGCGCGGGCCCTCCCAGGTGTCGTCAATGTTCACGTAGATGTAGCCGGCGTCGCGCATGCCGGTTGCAACCAATGCATCCGCCGCCGCGCGAACGTCCGCATCCGTCACATGTTCGGCAAAATGGTTCCAGCTATTCCAGCCCATGGGTGGGGTTGCTGCGAGCATTTGATGGTGCGGCTTCTGTGCCTGAGCACCTGCCGGGATTACGAGGGCGGCCACCAGAGCAAACAGGATGGCGTGAAACCGCTTACCTAGCTTCATAAACAAACTCTCCACTTGGATAACAATATTCGTGAAACGAAAAACCGAGAGAAGTGTACATGACCAGAACGCCATCGCACAGCCCCGGTTTCTGAGTCTGGATTTTATTTTGCGCGCGGATGGGTCCGGTCGTAGACCTCGGCCACCTGACCAACTGTGAGCTGTGTGTAGCGCTGTGTGGTGGAAAGGCGCTCGTGTCCAAGCAGTTCCTGAATGGCGCGCAGGTCGGCCCCTTCTTCCAGCATGTGGGTTCCGAAGGCATGGCGCAGCGTGTGCGGATGAACGTCGGACGGAAGCCCCTGGGACACGGCAATGCGCTTGACGATGCGGCCCACGCTGCGGGTCGTAAGTCGTGAGTCGCCGCGCAAGCGCGCGTTCAGAAGAAGGGCTTCTGTGGTCTTGTCCGCCGTTGCGAGTCGCTCAGCACGTTGCGGCAGATAAGAACGCAGAGCCAATGCCGCCGCATCTCCGAGCGGGACATGACGCTCCTTGCGCCCCTTACCTCGAACCAGAATCGCCTCGTTCGCCCAATGAATGTCACCGAGGTTCAGTCCCACCAGTTCAGCATTCCGGATTCCGCACCCATAAAGCAGCTCGAGAATGACACGGTCGCGCTGGGGCCAGGCCGCGGCTTCGTCCGAAACTGCATCAACGGCGCGATTCATCTGTTCGATGGTGGGAACACGTGGCAGATGTTTGGGCAGCTTAGGAGTAGCGACCAGAGAGGCCGGATTCTGTTCCACAAATCCACGCCGCGCCAGCCACTTGAACCATGATCGAATGGCTGCCAACGCTCGCGCCGCGGAAGCCTTGGACAAGCCGCGCCCGTAAAGTTCGCCCATATAAGCCCGAATCTGCTGGTGCTCAATTTTGTCGACGGCCCGGGCCGAACCTGGCTTTGCAACCATATATGCGGCAAAGTTGTGAAGCTCACGATCATACGCGCGCAGCGTGTGCGCGGAGGCCCCGCGCTCATTGGCGAGAGCGGAGAGAAATTCATCCACGCGAGCAACGATCTGCGGCTTCTGACTCATTCGGTGCGCCTTTTCGAGCGGGGATGATGGGCGCGGTGAACGGCCTTGAGGCGTCCCAGCGCGAGGTGCGTGTAAACCTGAGTGGTTGCAATATCGGCATGGCCCAGCAGAGTCTGCACGGTTCGGAGGTCGGCGCCATGCTCCACCATGTGGGTGGCGCAGCTATGCCGCAGCATGTGCGGGCTTGCATGCCGATCGGCGGATTTTACGAGCGCCCATATCCATTGCCGCGTTAAACCCGTACCGCGCGAGGATAGAAATAACTGACTGCTCCCGTTGCGCGGAGCGCGACTCCGGCGGGCGCGCAGCAGCGGTCGTCCCTCACGGAGATACTTCTCAATCGCCTCCACTGCGGCACGTCCAAGCGGAACGATCCGCTCCTTGTCTCCCTTTCCGCGCACCAGCACGCGCCCGGCGTCAAGAGATAAATCCTCCTCGCGAAGCCCGGTAAGTTCGGAAACTCGAAGTCCGCCGGCATACAGCAGCTCAAGGATGGCTCGATCACGCAGCGAGATGGCATCCGGCTCAACGGAAGTGCGCTCTGGATTCGCGCGCTCCAGCATCGAGGCGACCTCACTTTCAGCCAGCGATTTGGGCAGCACCTTCCAGGTGGCGGGCGATTCCAGGTTCACGGTGGGATCGCGATCAATGCGTTTGTCCAGAAGCAGCCATTTGTAGAACCCGCGAAGGCAGGAGAGCTTGCGCGCGGCTGAGCGCGACTCAACGCCGTGACGCCTCAAGTGTTCCAGAAACCCGGACACCTGCGCGTGGCGCGAGGCGATTAAGGACAGGTGCTCGCCTTCAAGATACTCGGCAAACTGCAACAGGTCGCGCTCGTACGCCTCGCAGCTCAAGGGGCGCAACCCTTTTTCGACGCGCAGGTACGTCAAATACTCATTCACCAGGGCCGTATTGCGCTCCGCGCTCACAGTCTGATTATCCGCGCCATAGAGCAGTCGCAGCAGGGGCAAGCGAGTCAGGGGAACCAACTTCATCATTCCCATCCGGCGAAGATTCGGACGCGACGATGCATTTTCACGCCGTGTCGCTCACAATAGAAGAAGGAGCTAAGGATTTTGACCATCACTCAACAGGCACCCCAGCGATACACACCCGAGGAGTTCGAAGCCTCCGTTCTGTCTCACTCACCTGCGGTCGCCGTATTCGACTGCGATGGGACCCTGTGGAGTGGCGATGCCGGCCATGGGTTTATGACCTGGAGTATCGACAAGGGTCTCGTCTCCCGTAGCGCCATGGATTGGATTGACGCGCAATACCGCCTTTATCTGACCGGGGAAGTTTCCGAGGAGCAGATTTGCGGCGCAATGGTTCAGCTCTATGCGGATTTACACGAAGATGAAATTCGCCGCGCGGCCGCCGAATACTTTGGCAGCCATATCGAGCCGCATATTTTCCCAAAAATGCGCGCGCTGGTTGAACGGCTCCAGTCTTCGAACACTGAGGTGTGGGCGGTGAGTTCCACGAATAACTGGGTGATTGAGGACGGAGTTCGCCGCTTCAATATTCCCGCTTCGCGCGTGCTTGCGGCAAAGGTGCGCGTGCAAGAGGGCCGCATTACGGGCGATTTGATTGAAGTTCCCACCGGGCCTGGAAAGGTCACCGCCCTCAAGAAGGTTGGTATCACGCATCCCGACGCGGTTTTCGGTAATTCGATTCACGACGAGGCCATGCTGGCGATCGCGAAGCAGGCCTATCCGGTAAATCCCTCGCCGGCGTTGCAGGAAATCGCTGGGCGTCGCGGCTGGACTGTCTATTATCCCGAAGCGATTTTGGCGGATGCGAAGTTGTGAAGCAGAGGCGGCAGTCGGATTTGCAGGCCAAACGTCTAAACTGAAGAACGTGGCGACCGATAACGTGACTACCAGAACTGACCACCAAAACTCGCGAACTGTCCGTCTGGTTTCCGCTGCCCTCATTCTGCGCGGTGACGAAGTGCTGATTTGCCAACGCGCCGCTGGTCATCCGATGGAATTCAAATGGGAGTTTCCGGGCGGCAAGATTGAACCGGGAGAAACCGCGGAGCAGGCGCTGGCTCGTGAGCTTGACGAAGAACTGGGCATCAACGCCGCCATTGGGCCGCCAATCACGCGGATCGTCCATAACTATCGCAACGGGGGCGCGGTGGCCCTGCAATTTTTTGCGGTATACCAGTTCGAAGGAGAGCTCGTGAACCGCATCTTCAATGATTTTCGTTGGGTCGCGATCAAGTCGCTCACTACTTTTGATTTTCTCGCCGCGGACCGTGGCCTGATTCACGATCTTGCCGAGGGACGGCTCGAAATTCCGCGATAGGCGCCCCAGTTGGTCAACTGCCGGAAGTGCTGCTCGGTACCGGAGCATTGAGAGGCGCAACTAAATAGCCCTTCACCTCATTTTTTTCAATACTGTTCACCACCAGTTCAAAAAGGAAATTCTCCTTACCGGTATAGAACTGTAATGGTTCGTTCAGACCCTTGTTTTTCTTCTGAATTTTCACATTGTTTGTATAGACGATAATCGTGTAGCGGCTGTGCTTGACGTCGGCTTTCTTCAACTCCAGGCTTACAGTGGAAACGGATTGCTTCTTGCCTTTTTGCAGCGTGAACGGGTAATACCTGCGGTCGCCTTTCTGCTCCAGAACATTCAGCGCTTGCTGGTTGGTAGCAATTGGTCCGCTGGCAATTCCCAAATCTCCGGTCACGCTCTGCAACTGCGCGGCGTTGGCATTCGATTCGTCGGGTGCTCTGCCTGCATTTGAGTTGTCGCCGCCAGTCTCGGGGCCCAGGCCAGGCGTGCCGTTGGAAGCGGAGCTGACCTGCTGCTCGTTCTGGCCGTGATTCGCTCCTGGCTGCTGGCGCTTCAGCAGGCTTCGCGCCCGCTGCTGAAGCTGCTTTTGCGTGATGTCCAGCGATTGGCCGAGACTTTGATTCGTCTTCAGCCGCGCGTTGGTTTCATCGAGGGCGGAAGCCAGCTTCTGGTTCTGCTGCTGCGCCTGCATCAGTTCCGCTTCGGCATGCGTCAGCCTGCCGGACAGATGATAGCTCCAGCCCAAGCCAGCAATTGCCGCCAGGACGGCGAGGCCCAGCAGTGCTAGAAACAGCCTCGAATATCTGCGCCTTCCGCGTGCATCGCTGCTTTGGCCCATCATTTCGAATCTTCCTTCTCGCGCTTCATTTCGCCTTGCCGAGATTATTGCATCTCACCCAAACGCGCCACTCTCCAAAGTTTGCGTCATAAAATGGAATCATGCACCACGTTGAAGTCGCCATTGCGGGAGCGGGAATCATCGGCCTTTCCGCCGCGCTGGAGCTCGCCTCGGCTGGCTTGCGGGTGACGGTTTTTGAGCGCGGCCAAGCGATGCGGGAATCGTCGTGGGCCGCCGCCGGAATGCTGGCCGCGGCTGATCCGGAAAATCCGGCGGCACTGCGCCCGCTGTCGCAACTCAGCATCGGTCTGTATCCCGAATTCCTGGCCAAAGTCGAGCGGCTTTCCAGCAGGCGAATTCCGGTTCGCACCACGCAAACCCTGCAAGGCGCACGTAAGCTTCCTTCCGCAGTCGAAAAGCTTGCTCCCGACGAGATCCAATCTCTCGTTCCTGGAATTGAAACTGACGGTCTGAGCTTTTTCCTTCTTGAAGAACAGAGCCTTGACCCCCGCGATATTGCTCGGGCATTGCCGGAAGCAGCCAAGGCCGCAGGCGTGGTTCTGGTGGAGGGGACTTCTGTTCTTCGAGTGCATTCCGATTCGGAGTTGCTTCGCATAGACACCACTGGTGGGGAGTGGAGGGCTGACAATTTCATCAATGCCTGCGGAGCCTGGGCTGCTTCTCTCGCCGATGTACCGATTGCTCCCCGCAAAGGTCAGATGCTTCTGGTCGACTCTCACGAGCCTCTTACTGT
>JBOGMA010000556.1:0-2217 GCA_050746465.1 Acidobacteriaceae bacterium | reverse complement strand
ATGTAGCCCTTAATCCTGCGAGCAGCCGGCTTGGGATCGGGATAATACCAGGCTGCGTCTTGATTTTCCTGGCCGTCGACCTGCAGCGAGTAATAACGGGCCTGCCCTTTCCAGGGACAGGTCGAAGTGGTTGAACTGGGACGCAGGTACTCTCGTTTCACCGAGTCTTCCGGGAAATATACATTGTCTTCAACAACTTGCACCTTCTCGCTTTCGGCAAGCGTCACGCCGTTCCATACTGCTTTCGCCATTTCCGGTCCTTCTTTCCGGTCAAAGTGTGCCCATACACAATAACAGAAGTCCGCTAAAGTCTGAATTTGGCATTGGTTGCGGGGTTGGCTTGCGATTATGGGTCAAAACGACCCGGCAATCAACGCCAGGCACTGGATTCAAGCGAAATGACACATAGCCAGCCGTCAATTCACCCGTGGGATCCGACTTTTTTCGGAACGGCTCTCATGCCCCCGCTCCGGGCCCAGGCCAGGGCGGGACGCGCCGCCAGCACTAGCACCAGCGCTGCCGTGATTGCCAAAGGGGTTTGGACGCCCTGCTTAACGCCCCACCAGTAATGCACCACACCGGAGGTTGCAGCCAGATACACGAGCCAGTGCAGCCGCTTCCAATTTTTGCCCCCCAGCTTGCGGATGGACCAGGTAGTAGAGGTCAGGGCGAGGGGAAGCATCAGCAGCCATGCGGCCACTCCGGCCACAATGAAACGGCGCTGGCTGATGTCGTCCACGATAGCGGCCCAACTGAAACCGGCGTAGAGCCAAAGATAAGTCATCAGGTGCAGGCAGCCATAGAAGAAGGCGTATAAACCGAGCATCCGGCGGAATCGGATCATCCAGGCGAGCTTGGGAATGAGCTTGCGTATCGGAGTGATGGCCAGCGTGATGACGAGCAGCCGCAGCGTGCCGTGCCCGGTAAAAAAAGTGACGGTATGTGTAGGGTCCGGTCCAAGATTGTTCTGGAAAAGATGAACCAGCAGCCACGCAACAGGAGCGAGGCAGGCAATGTGAACCAGCACCTTCAGAGCAACGACAACGCGGTTTGACAATGACTAATCCCTATTGCCTATTTCGAGAATTGCAGATTTGGTGTCCATCCTGATCGCTGAACGCTGATCGCTGGACGCTCAGTAGTTCTTCCTCAAATCCATCCCCGCGTAGAGGCTCGCCACCTGGTCTCCATAGCCGTTGAACATGAGGGTAGGCTGGCGCTGTTTCCAGATTGGCGCGCCAATGACGCGCTCGGTTTTCTGGCTCCAGCGCGGATGGGGCACGTTGGGATTTACGTTGGAGTAGAAGCCGTATTCATTGGAAGCCATATCGTTCCAGGTGGTATGCGGCTGCTTTTTTACAAAGCGAATTTTCACAATGGACTTCGCCGATTTAAAGCCGTACTTCCACGGCACAATGATGCGCACCGGAGCGCCATCCACATTGGGGAGCGTCTGTCCGTAGAGCCCAACGGTCAGCAGAGTGAGCGGATGCATGGCTTCGTCCATGCGCAGTCCCTCGGAGTAGGGCCAGTCGAGGTTCACCGAGCGGATTCCCGGCTCCTGGCTCGGGTCGTCCAGCGAGAGAAACTGCACGTACTTCGCCGTGGACAGCGGATCGCATTGCTTGATGAGTTCAGAGAGCGAGTAGCCGACCCAGGGAATGACCATGCTCCACGCCTCAACGCAGCGGAAGCGATAAACCCGGTCTTCCAGCGGGCGCAGCTTCAGTAACGCGTCGATGTCGAACGTCTTCTTCTGCTTCACCTCGCCTTCGATCTCGACCTTCCAGGGGCGCGTTCGCAGGCTGCTCGCGTTCCGCGCCGGATCGTCCTTATTCGGCCCGAATTCGTAGAAGTTGTTGTAGTGCGTGATGTTGTAGAGGGAGGTCGGATTCAGCCCCTTGGTGGAGAGCGGGCTGGGAACGTCATTCAACCTGGTCTCCGCATGCGCGGGCGGCGGATCCATCAATTCCTTCAATCCGCCCGCGGCCAGGGCCGCTGCTCCCGCTGCTCCGGCGGCGATAAAGGCGCGGCGGTTCAAATAGGCTGAGCGAGGGGTGATTTCCGATGAAGGGATGGAATTGGGATCGGACTTGCGAATCAGCATTGTGCCTGCTTTCGAAAGAGTCTGGATATTAGACTCAACCTCCACATTTCGGTTGCAGAGAGTTGGAAAACCAATTCACCTGAGGATCCCTCCTAGCCATTGAATCACAG
>JBOGMA010000555.1:0-17923 GCA_050746465.1 Acidobacteriaceae bacterium | reverse complement strand
GCCACGTCCGCAACCACAATCAGGTGACTGCCGTCGGCCTGCGGAATGGTGTCGAGGTAGTCGCCTCCTACCTCATAGCAGGTGGTGGAGCGCGCAGCCACGGAGTACCCGGGAATTACCGGCATAGCCGCCGGCAGAAGTGATTGTTGCAGTGAGCGTGCGGCATTCAGGTCCTGCTGAACCCGCGCCCATTCCAGGTCCCGTTCATGCAGCGTTGCGTTTTCAAGTGCAACGGCAGTCTGGAGCGCCAGCCCTTCCGCAAAATCCTGCTCATAAAGCGAAAAAACCGCATCCTGCGGCGGCGCAACAATCAATTCCGCAAGAAGCTGCTGGTCCCGTGAAAGCAGCGGGAAACGGTGGCAGTCGTCGTAAGGCGCGGGCGGAACTTCGCCATAGGAGACAAGCGGCTCCGACGATGCCGGCGCAAGAAAGAGCGCACCCTCCATTTCCAGCTCGCGCACCAGAATCCTGGCGGCCTGCGTCATTACCTCGTCCGCGCGAATGGTGGAGTGTACCTGGCGGGTCGCTTCCAGCAGCGCCTGAAGCCGCGCCACCTGCTGTTCCAGCGGAAGTCTGTCCGAAGCCTCGGATATTGCCTGAGGTGGCGTAGATGTCTGCATATCCAAGGCCGCGCTGCTCCTCTGCCTGCTTTAAGGGCGAGACGCCGATAACTCGGATCGCGGTCGTCTGGTCCTGAAACGGGGAGTGAGCGCAGTATCAGCCATCCGGGGGAGGGTTGGCAAGGGAATAGCCGTCCAGGTAAACGCGCTTCGCGCCATTATGGGGCGGGTGGCCATTTCCTTCTGTCGAACTCCCCTTTTATCGACCGCGCAGCCCGGTACTGAGCGCACCTTTTCAGGCTGTGTTCTTCTGGCGCTGGAGGCTCTTCTTTTTCCGCCTCCACAGGATGAATCCAACGGTAAAAACAACCACGGCGATGATCCATGACAGCTTTTCAAGGAATCCCAGCAGGGAATTAAACACGTCCGCAAAGGCATACACGGAAAAGCTGATGGCCAACACCCACGAGGCAGCTCCGAGGACATTGAACAGCAGGAACTTCTTCCACTCCATGCCCAGCGCGCCCGCAACCGGCCCGGTAATGGTGCGCAGGCCAAGATATACCGCGCCCAGAAGACCGTCGCCCGCCCATGGTGGCGGATCTGGTAGCGGGCAACGTCTATGTCCTCGTCAATATGGAACTTTGCTCTCAGCCAACGCAGCAATTGAGCGCCATAGCACCGGCCGATGAGAAAACCCAGGTTGTCTCCAATGACCGCCGCGGCGATGGCCACCAAAACCACCCATTCGATTCGGAGGCTCGTTCCTTTGTGAGAGAGAAAGCTGGCCAGCACCAGAATGGTTTCTCCGGGCAGCGGAATCCCCGCACTTTCGCCCATTAATGCCCCAAAAATTGCGACGTATCCCCATTGGTCCAGAATCGATCGAATGATTTGTTCAAAGCCATGCATACGTAGCTGTGCAGTTTCTCTGAGTGAGATGGCAAAGTGAAGCGCCATGCCCGGTGGCAAAGCAGAAATTGCCGCCAGCTTGCGTTCCTCGCGGAATCACATCGCATCCATACTTGTATGCGCACGAGAGCTGGAACGAGAACGACTCATACATCGACAAGAGGAGAACTATGACCGACGTTTTGAATGAATTGACCAAGCCCCTGAGGATGAGCGAAACCGAGCAGAAAGTTCGCTATGGAATAGGCTCCGCAGCAGCGGCAGCCGCTATTTTCGCGCCGCTAAGTTACAAATGGAAAGGTGTTCTGGCGGCAATGGCGGCGGAGGTGCTGTTGACGGCGGTCTACGGCGATTCCCCAGTGAAACACATGATGAACGCATAAACCGGGAGTGGACGGAAGCCGGTGCCCGCTTCTGTCCGCTTCTATCTGCCTCTGAATCCCTTCTTTCGTTCCCAACAATAAACCTCTGAGAACCGCATGGGCTTGCTCAAATCCGTAGTACTCAACGGGGTGCTAATCGCGATCGTAGCCCATGGGCTGATTGGAATCTCGCTCGTCTGGGACAAGGTCCTGCTCAAGCGCAAGGGGATGGGAGACCTTTCAGCCTATGTCTTCTGGCTTGGAGCCATCAGCATCTTCGGCCTGGTGTTGATACCTTTTGGATTCAAGATGCCGTCCCTGACGATCGCCGGAATCGCCGTGGCGGGCGGCTTCTGCGATCTGCTGGCTTCGTGGTTTTATTACGCGGCGCTCAAGGCCGGCGAAGCCTCGGAAGAAATGGCCGCCATGGGCGGGTTTACTCCTGTCGCAACTGTGGCGATTTCAATACCCTTGCTGGGTATCCACCTGCACGGGCAACTGGTCGGTTTCGCAGTGATGACCATGGGCGGGTTCGTTATGTTTTTCGCCGAGAAACTGCCGCTCAGCAAGATGCTGCCCAGGGTGATTGCCGCGGCGGCGCTGTTCGGCATGACTGCCGTGCTGCAGAAGATGGCCTTCGATGGAGCAAATTTCGTAAGCGGTTATGTGTTTTTTACCGTCGGCACTTTCGCCGGGTCTATGGCGTTGCTGCTGCGCCCGCTCTGGCGCAAGCAGATTTTCCAGGATTCGGAGGAAGTTCCTCCCCGGAGCAAAGCCGGCTATATGATGAACCGGCTGCTGGCAGGGGTGGGGTCGTTCCTCGTCGTTTTCGCAGTCAGCCGCATTGCACCCTCCCTGGTGGAGGCGATTTCAGGTGTGCGTTTTGTCGTGATCTTTATCGGCGCCTATCTCATTACCCAGTTCAGGCCTTCCTGGTTCAAGGAGGATTTCACGCGACGGGCACTGGTCGTCAAAATCGTGGGCACGAGCTTAGTCGTTGCGGGCCTTATCCTCGTTGGGATGGCCGGTGGAAGTGGCTCGTCCGGAGGGCCGAGCTAAGATACATCTTCGGCTAAGGTCTTGGTCCGCCTGACTTGACCGTGAGAATCACCCCTGCCGTAACACACAGCACCCCCATCCAGCGCTTCCAGGGAACGTGCTCGTGCAGAAGAAATCGCGCCCCGATTGTGTCCAGCACAAAACTGAGCGCGGTGGCGGGGACCGCAATGCTCAGCGGCGCAATGGACAGAAGCGCCAGCATGGAAAAGAAAGCGACGGCATAGCAGCACCATCCCAGGATGACCAGCCGGCGAGTGATGATGTAGCAGAATAACGTGCCGATCCTCGAGAAGCTGATTTCCAGCTCGCCTCCCTGCGACATTCCTTTCGCGCAGAGAACGTCTCCAGTGGAGCTGGCGAATACGATCAACAGGATCAGAGGCCACTCAAATCGTGTCATCGATGTGCCTCAAGCGGCTCGTCTTTCGTTCGTTCGGGCGTTTCAGCGACAAGGACCACGCCCGCGACGATCAGCAGCACTCCCATCCACCGCTGGGCATGGATATGTTCTTCAAGAATGAATTCACTGAGTACGGTCGTGACAATATAAGAGGACGCCACACAAGGAACCACGAAGCTAAGGTCCGCCCAACTGAACAAGGAAAGCTGCGCCAGCGTGAAAACGCCCATTAGCGCCGCGCCGGGAAGCACAAAAGGATTGGCGATGAGCCGCAGCAAATAATCTACCAACGTGACGTGGGTAAAACCCGGCATGTTGTTCATGCCGATCGAAAGCATGAGATTCCCAAAGCTGTTTGCCAAAACAGCAACGGCTATAAACAAAACAGTTTTGACGACCAGCCGATTGGCCGGCGCTTGCGAAATGGTCACACTCACTAGGAACCCTTGATGCGGTTTCCGGTTGCTGGGACCAGCAATCAACAAGGGATTCCGGTGTTTCGGCAGCCGGACGGGAAGGATGGAGCGCCTGCGCGCTGGAAGACGCTGCGAGTAGAATCTTAGACGCAGCTTCAGAGGTACGGAGGAACGATGAAAATCACTTTCAGGCTCCAGTCGTTGTATCTTTCCATTCTTTGTGGGGCGCTGGTGGTTTCCAGCGGCGGCGCGGCTTTGGCGCAAGGACCGTACCACGTAGCCACCCAATGGAACATTGGCGGAGATACAGGTTGGGACTACATGGCGATTGATCCCGTCAGCCGCCTGCTGTATGTGACGCATGGCGACCATGTGCTGGTCATCAATACCTCTACCGGAAAGGTGAAGACCGATATTACTGGACTCCAGGGCACGCACGGCGTCGCCTTCGACACCAGCGGCAAGTTCGGATACATCAGCGACGGCCGCGCCAATCAGGTAGTTGTCTTTGACCGCACTACCGACGCCATTTTGGACCGCGTGCCCGCCGGAACCAACCCCGACGGAATCGTATTCGAGCCTGTCACCCAAACCGTATGGGCCTTCAACGGGCGAAGCAACAGCGCGACCGTAATCAGCGACAAGACCCACAAAGTCGTCGCTACCGTCACTCTCCCGGGCAGGCCGGAGTTTCCCGTAGCCGATGGTAAGGGGTCGATCTACGACAATATTGAGAGCCTCAGCGAAATCGCCCACATCGACGCCAGGACCCACAAAGTATTAGCCGCCTGGCCCATCGCTCCCTGCGAAGGTCCTTCCGGCCTGGCAATCGACCGTAAGCACGATCGACTCTTCGCCGTCTGCGACGGCACCATGGCCGTGGTGAATGCGAAAACCGGAAAGGTCGTTGCAACCCCATCCATCGGCCAGGGTCCGGATGCCGCACGCTTCGATCCGAAGCACCAGTTGGCCTTCAGTTCCAACGGAGAAGGCACGCTTACAGTGGTGCGAGAAAACTCTCCCGACTCCTACACCGTCATTCAAACGCTAAATACCAAGCGGGGAGCGCGCACCATGGAGCTGGACGATTCGACCGGCAGGATCTACCTCGCGACTGCGGCTTTCGGCGCTCGTCCTGCGGCAACAGCGGCTAACCCGCACCCCCGCCCGGCCATTGTCCCCGGCAGCTTCGAAATTCTGGTGGTGAGCCGATAGACGACCTCCGTTCCTTGATGCGCCGCGGGTTGTTGTTGCTCTTGAACCCAGGGCTGCGCTTCCGGGCTTCGATGAGCGTAAGTCAAAGCCAAGGCTGTGGACTTGAAGTTGAGTAAGCTACAAGCGCATTCAGCCGGAGTACCATCAAAAACAACCATGACCGGCGCCGAATTTCTCCTGCATCCTACCGACCCAGGTACCGTCTTCACACCCGAGGACTTCAGCGAAGAGCAGCAGCAGATAGCCGCAACCGCTGCGGAGTTTCTTGCGAATGAAGTTCTGCCCGCGGCCGAGGCAATCGAGGCGAAGAATTTCAGCGTCACTCGCGCATTGCTGAAAAAAGCTGGAGACCTGGGCCTGATGGGCGTCGATGTTCCGGAAACCTTTGGCGGGGTTTCCATGGACAAGGTGACGTCCGCCATCGTTGCCGACCGCATGGCGGGACTGGGCAGCTTCAGCGTCGCGTTCAGCGCGCACACCGGCATCGGAACGCTGCCAATCGTCTGGTACGGCTCTGAGGCGCAGAAGACGAAGTATCTTCCCAGGCTGGCAAGCGGAGAATGGCTGGCTGCCTACGCGCTGTCGGAGGCGACCAGCGGTTCCGATGCGATGAACATTCGCACTCGTGCCGTAAAGGATGGCGACTCCTATGTGCTGAACGGCGAAAAGATGTGGATTACGAATGCCGGGTTTGCCGACCTGTTTACTGTATTCGCGAAAATAGCCGATCCGGCAGAGCCCGACCTCGCAAAATCAAAAATGTCAGCGTTTCTTATCGAGCGCAATACTCCCGGCCTTGCAATTGGCGCCGAGGAGCACAAGATGGGTATACGGGGCTCGTCTACTTGCCCACTGGTTTTGAACGACTGCCGGATTCCGGCGGGAAATCTGCTCGGCGACGAAGGCAAAGGACATCACATTGCGTTCAATATCCTGAACATTGGGCGCTTCAAGCTAGGCGCAGCCTGTGTGGGGGGAGCGCGTACTGCGCTTGCCAACGCCATTCAATATGCGCGTGACCGCAAGGCCTTCGGCAAATCCATCACCGAGTTTGGCCTGGTTCAGGAGAAGATCGCCGACGCTGTTGCGCGCATTTACGTTGCGGAATCGATGGCCTATCGGACAATTGGCGCGATTGATGCCGCACTCGCAGGCGCGGAAGACGCAAAGGACATTCAAAAGCGCATTGAGGAATACGCCATCGAATGCTCGGTGCTCAAGGTCTGGGGCAGCGAGATGCTGGACGCGGTTGTGGATCATGCGGTGCAAATTTATGGCGGTTACGGGTACGTCGAAGAGTATCCCGCCGAGCGCGCCTACCGAGACTCGCGCATTAATCGCATTTTTGAAGGAACAAATGAAATCAACCGGCTCATTATTTCGGGATTCGTGATGAAGCGCGCAATGGAAGGCCGGCTTCCGCTGCTCCCCGCCATCAAGGCTCTGATGGATGAGCTGACCGCCCCACCATCGTTCCCATCCAGTGAAGCAGCCGAGGACCCGCTTGCCCGCGAAGAGAAAATGCTGGCCAACGCGAAGAAGCTCTTCCTCTTCGCTTCTGGAGCAGCCAGCCAGAAATACCTGAACGCCTTGGCCGACCAGCAGGAGATTATGGCTGCGCTCGCGGAGATGATTCTTGAGATTTACGCGCTCGACTCGGCGCTCGCCCGTGCCCGCAAGCTTTCCGCAAACGGCGACGTCCAGGTTGCACTGGCGCAAAGCGCGACGCGGTTCTATGCCGCAACTGCATTCGCAACCGTGGAGCAGGCAACGCGCAAGGTGCTGGCGGCGGTTGCTGAGGGAGACGCCTTACGCACGCAAATGGCTGTTTTTCGACGTCTTGCGAAACACGAGCCGGCCGACATCATTGCGCAGGGAAAACTTGTTGCGCGGGCGGCAATCGAGCGCGGGAGCTATCCTTTTCTGAAGCGCTGAATCGGGTAGCCGGGCAGGCAGGGAGTCGCATCTTAGCATTAGCGCCGCAGGTGGGGAGTGGACCTGCTTCCGCCTCCGGCGTTTTATGATAAAGATGCATCTGCGATTTCGTTCTACGGAATTATGTGGCGGCGGAGGCAGTGCTGGAACCCGTGATACGAGCCATGCTGCTCCGAAGAGTTTATTTCTGCCAACGCACGTTAAAGATGGCGCTTGTCGCTCTTGCGATCGCTCTGCTGAGCGGCGAGCTTGCTCCATGCCAGACGCCGGTGCACAGCCGGATCGCGGGCGTCATTCGTTCCACCTCAATGATGGAATTGCGCGGCAGCGAGAACCCTCGCGCCAAAGCGGCCCTCGATGTGGGCGGCGTGAATTCCTCCACTCCGATCACGGGAATGACGATGTATTTCAAGCCTTCCGCCGCGCAGCAAGCGGAACTTGAGACTTTACTTCAGCAACAGCAGACGCCCGGGTCGCCGCTCTACCACCATTGGATTACGCCAGCAGAGTATGCGGCGCGCTTTGGTCTTTCCGCAGCCGACCTGGAGAAGGTGGAAACCTGGCTGGAGCAACAGGGCTTTTCGGTGGATCGCGTCGCGAACAGCCATAACGCCATTACGTTCTCCGGCACTGCGGGGCAGGTGGAAGCGGCCTTCCAAACCCGCATAGACCATTACATGATTCACGGAGTGATGCACCGCGCCAATGCGGGCGCGCTTTCAATCCCGTCCGCTTTGGCCGGAGTGGTTTTATCAGTGCGGAACATCAGCGATTTCAAGCCTCATCCGCTGCATCGCGCTGGGCACGTCAATGCTGCCGGGCCGGAGTACACGTTCAACAGCGGGTCTTCACACTCCCACTTTCTCGCCCCCGGCGACGTAGCCGTGATCTATAACCTCAATCCGCTCTATAACAGCGGCTACACGGGCAGCGGCCAAACCATTGTGGTTGCCGGGCAGAGCGCGATCAAGGCATCGGACATCACCAATTTCCAAAAGGCAGCCGGGCTCAGCACGAAAGCTCCTCAAACCACGCTGGTTCCGAATACTGGCACGAGCACGGTAGACGACTCCAACGGAGACGAGGACGAGTCCGAGCTGGACATCGAGTGGGCGGGCGCCATTGCCCAGGGTGCAACCATCAACTTTGTTTACGTGGGCAATAACCAGAACGCCAGCGTATTTGACGCCATCCAGTATGCGATTGAGAAGAATATTGGCCAGGTGATCAGCAACAGTTATGGAGCTTGCGAGGCTGCGTACCCGTCGTCCGAGGTATCGGCGCTCGAGGGTCTATTTATGCAGGCGAACGCGCAGGGACAAACCATCGTTTCCGCCGCCGGCGACCTTGGCGCCACGGACTGCGACAACTCAGCGACCACGGACCTGGCCACAAAGGGACTGGCGGTGGATCTGCCCGCGTCCTCTCCTTACGTGACCGGGATGGGCGGCACGGAATTTCTCGCCGATGCGTCCGCGCCCAGCACTTATTGGAACTCCACCAACAGCGCAGGCCAGGTTTCCGCAATCCAATTTATTCCAGAGAAGGTTTGGAACGACTCATCCGCTTCACTGGGAATTCAGGGTGGCGGAGGCGGAAGCAGTAACCTGTTCGGCAAGCCGACCTGGCAGAAGGGAACAGGCGTTCCCAGCGACGGCAAGCGCGATATTCCGGACATCTCGCTGAACGCCTCGCCCAATCACGACGGATATCTCTACTGCGCTTCAGGTTCGAATGCGGATTCCACCAGTTGTTCCAACGGGTTTCTGGATGCGAGTGGAGTCCCGAATGTGGCCGGAGGAACTTCCTTCGCAGCGCCCATTTTCGCCGGAGTCCTCGCGATATTGAGCCAGCGGCTGCAAGCCAAGGGTCTCGGTAATGTGAATCCGGAAATTTACGCCCTGGCCGGTTCGGCAGCATATTCCAGCGCATTTCACGATACGACCAACGGCAATAATCGAGTGCCGTGCAAAGTGGGCTCGACGGGATGCACCTCCTCGCCTATCGGCTACAGCGCCACGCCCGGGTATGACCTGGCGAGCGGATGGGGATCGATTGACGCCGCTAATTTTGTGGACGCCTACATGCAGTCCACGACCGCGTCGGGGACGACCACGGTGCTCACCGCCTCGAATTCCGCGCCGGAAGTGAATGCCGCCATCACCTTCACGGCGACCGTCTCAAGCAATTCGGAGGGAAGCACGCCGGCGGGAACCGTACAGTTTGCGATTGATGGTGCAAATGTTGGCAGCCCAGTCGCTCTTTCCGGCGGAGTTGCGAACTACAGTTATACGCCGACGACCGCCGGAGTGCTCACAATCACCGCCAATTACACGCCCTCCAGCGGTTCTTCGAGCACGGCATCTTCCGGAACGCTCGCCATTACGGTTTCGGCATCGACCAGCGCAGGCGGTTCGCTTAAGATTTCGGCTACCAACGTCACGGTCGCGCAGGGCAGCAGCGGAATTTCGACCGTTACCATTACCAGCATGCCCAACGGCTTCAACGGATCGGTGGCGCTCAGCGTTTCTGCGCCCAGCCAACTGGCGGATGCGTGCTTTACCTACGTGAATCCAACGGCGACAACCAGCGGATCGGTGACGATTTACACGTCGAAGGGCGCCTGTACCACCATTGGCGGTAGCACCGTCGCAGTCCGCGCCACAGGCGGAGGAGTCGGCGGCGTTTTATCCGGCATCGCGCTTTCATCGCTCTTGCTTTTATGGATTCCGGGAGTTCGGCGTCGTCGCTGGTTCCTGCTTGGCGCAACCTGCCTGCTGGCGATGGTGAGCCTGGGAGTGAGCGGATGCGGCAGTTCCGGAAGCTCCACGCCTACCTCGAAGGTCGGTGCATCTTCCGCCCCAGGAACCTATACCCTCACAGTAACGGGAACAGACAAAGCGCTGAACCTGTCAGCAGTGACGACCTTCACCCTGACCGTAAATAGTCAATAGCCATTACTCCAATTGAGGATTGCCACACCACGCCTGCATCAGACGTGGTGTTTCGCTTTTGCAGGGCGATCGGATGACGTTGCGACATATGGTGCATTACCGAAGTTTCTGATTGACCCGTTTTCAGGGCTAAACCTATAATCGGCTTGTTTTCCTTCATAATCAGGGGCGCATAGCGCCCAGCCATTTTTGGATCATCAGTGGGCCGTTTTTCGGTGGCTGTCGATTCTTTACCCGCTCACTGCGTGGTTATTGCCTGGAGTTCGAATGTCAGTACGTAAATCGTCTGTTCGCCCCGCCTTGTTTTCAGTATTTTCCTGTTCACAGAGCATTTCCAAACTACGCGCCATAGCCATGATGGGCGCGCTGCTGGGCGTGCTGTTTACCGCGGGCCAGGCCCATGCCGCAGCAACCACCTATACGGTGAATGCCACCACCGATACAGGAACAGGCTCCGGGACAACCGGCGACCTGCGCTATGCGCTCACTCAGGCGGAGCAGGCCGCAAATAGCGGAAGCACCATCAACATCACCGCCACCGGAACCATTACTCTGACCAGCGCTCTGCCCGACATTGGTCAGGACACCACCATCGTTGGGCCCGGGGCGACCCAGTTAACGATTTCCGGCGCGAGTGCGTACCGAGTGTTCAGGATTACCGCCGGAACGGTTTCGATTTCCGGGTTGACGATTGCAGATGGTATGAGCAGCGGCAACTATGGGGCGGGAATCCAGAGTGTGGGCACACTGACGGTGAGTGATTGCGTCTTCACCGGCGGGTCGGCTGGTTTCGGCGGAGGTATTTCCAATGGCGGCACGCTGATCGTAAGCGGCAGTGCCTTCTTACGAAATGCCGCCTCAGGGTCAGGCGGAGTTATTTATGCCACTGTCGGAACAGTGAATGTAACAAACAGCACCTTCTATGCCAACTCTTCAGGACTCAACGGGGGAGCTATCTACCAGGCGACGGGTACGTTGACTGTCGCGAACAGCACGTTTTATGGGAACACCGCCGTTCAGGTCGGAGGGGCGCTCTCGACCAACACGAGCGTGACGCTGGATGTCGTCAACAATGTTTTCGCGGCGGGATCGGCGCCCTCCGATGGCGGCATCAGCACGGGCGCGACTACGATTGCGGAGGGCAATAATCTCTTCTTCAACAACTCCAACGGAGACGCGAGTTTTACGCTGTCCGGCACGGACGTGACCGGTCAGGACCCAAAGCTGCTGCCGCTGGGTAACTATGGTGGGTCGACGCTTACCATGCTGCCGCAGCCGGCCAGCCCCGCGATTTGCGCGGGCAGCGTGTCGGATGCGAAGGATGCGAGCGGCGCGACCCTGACGACGGACCAGCGCGGGTTTGCGCTGAATGCGGCCAATTGCAGCAACGGCGGCGTGGACGCGGGCGCGGTGCAGACGAATTACCTGATGGTGACGACGGCGACGGACTCGGCTCCCAGTTCCTGCACCAGCGCGGCCTGTTCGTTGCGCGACGCCATCAACGCGGCGAACACGGCGGGCGGGGACATCAGTTTCAAATCCGGCCTGGGCACCCTTACGATCAGCCCGACGCAGGGCGCTCTGCCCGCGATCACCGGCGCGGTGAACATCATTGGACCGGGAGCGAACCAGTTGACGGTTTCCGGCGGCAGTTCGACGACTGTCGGCAGCGTGTTTACGGTCAATTCCGGCGCGGTAGCAACTCTCTATGGGTTGACCATCGCGAATGGAAATGTCAACGGAGACGGCGGTGGTATCAACAACAGCGGCACTCTGTCAGTGATCGACAGCGCCGTCTCCGGCAATACCGCGAACACCGGCAACGTTGGTGGCGGGGGCATCTACAGCAGCGGCACGCTGGCGGTATTAGACAGCACCATCTCTGGCAATTCGGCCACCAGCACCACCCCCAACCCATTGTATGGCGGCGGCATTGCCAGCAATGGCGGCAATGGCATAACGGTGACGGGCAGCACCATCTCCGGCAATACAATCACTGCTGTCTCGGCGCTTGGCGGCGGTATAGGCGATGTGTCCGGCACGCTGGTAGTGACAGACAGCACCATCTCCGGCAATACGGCCAGCAGCGGAGGGAGTGGCGGCGGCATTTACCCTGGGGCGAGTGGCATCATCCTGGCCAACAGCATCGTGGCGGGCAATACAGCACAGACCAACGCCGATGTTGCCGCCACCTACACGGACAAGGGCGGGAACCTGGTCGGTACGAGTGGAATCAACCTGGCTCCGCTTGGCACCTATGGCGGTCCGACACAAACCATGCTGCCCCTGCCGGGCAGCCCGGCGCTGTGCGCAGGCTCTTCATCGCTCGCGCAGGATGCGA
Source organism: Acidobacteriaceae bacterium (assembly GCA_050746465.1). Lineage (GTDB taxonomy): Bacteria > Acidobacteriota > Terriglobia > Terriglobales > Acidobacteriaceae > Silvibacterium. The sequence continues at coordinate 5,769 of JBOGMA010000555.1, read as the reverse complement.
ACGGCAATGCGCTCACGACGGACCAACGCGGATTCACCGTCGGCGCGGCGAGCTATTGCACCTCCGGCAAGATTGACGCCGGAGCCGTGCAAACCAACTACACCTCAGCCCAGTTCACGAACAGCGGGTTCAGCGCGCTGGTGAATCAGGTGGTCACTCCCGCTCCAATTCTTTCGGTGATGGAGAATGGGCAGAACACCGGCGGGATTCCGATTACCCTGACCTTTACCGGATCGGGCACAGCCACGGGCCTCGGCCCGGCGACCACCGTCGCTGGAACTGGCGCGACCTTCAGCAGCATCAAGGTGGACACCGCCGGAGCGGGGGACAGCCTCTCTGTTTCGCTGCCTGTGGGCACGTCGAACCTGACCGCATCCGGCGCACTCGAAATTGACGGGCCCGTGACTCTCTCACCGGCAACCGGCGCGCTCACAGCCAGTTCAGTGGGCGCCAGCTATTCGCAGGCCGTCACGGCTTCGGGCGGCAAATCGCCATACAGCTATGCTCGCGGAACCGGCGCGTTCCCCGATGGCGTGACGCTGGACACATCGACCGGAGTCTTGTCCGGAACCCCTACCAAGGCGGGGAATTTCACCTTTTCGATTCAGGCTACGGACAAGAAGAGCAACACCGGCTCCGCCAGCTATACGCTGGCGATCAGCCAGGCCGCCACGCTCATCGGAGTCACGTCGAAGGACACGACCACCACTTCGGAGCCGAGCGGCGCGTCCTTTGTGGGCGATTCGGTGACGTTTACCGCGTCGCTTACACCGGTGGGAAAGGGAGTCACATTCGCAAAGGGTGTCGCATTTACGCTGGACGGCACCGCCGTCGCAGCCTGCTCTTCGCAAGCCGTAACGGTTGCCGCCGACGGCAGTTCGGCGACGGCCACCTGCGTGATCACGACACTGACCAAGGGTTCGCGTACCATTTCGGCGTCATACGCTGGCGACAGCAATTACGGGGCCGGCAGCGGCAATTTGAGCCAGACAGTGAACCTCACCGGCACCAGCGTGGCTCTTGCATCCTCAGACAGCACCTCGAATGTGGACGATTCTGTGAAATTTACGGCCACGATTACGAGTTCGGGTTCGGGCACGCCCTCGGGCGGAACGGTGGACTTCACCAGCGACGGCGCAAGCATTGGATGCGACGCCGTGAGCCTGACGGTTGCGAGCGGGAAAGCGACGGCGCAGTGTTCCACAAGCTCGCTGGTAGCGGGTTCACACAGCATTGTTGCAGCCTACTCAGGAGATGGATCAGCTTTCGACACCAGCACCAGCTCCGCTTTCAGCCAGACGGTGAGTAAGGCCACCACCGCTGTGAAGGTCACATCTACCGGCGCGACCGGCGTGAACCAGCAGGTCACATTGACCGCGACTATGACTCCCAACTCGCCGGTGGCGTTATCCGGCGGAACGATGGCATTCAAGGATGGCGCTGCGGCAATCAGCGGCTGCGGAACGCAGGCAGTCGCGGCCAACGGACAGGCGCAGTGTACAGCCTCATTTTCCACAGCGGCCTCGCACACAATTTCAGCCACCTACAGCGGGGATTCAAACTATAGCGCGACGGCGGCCGGCAGCGTCACGACGCTGTCGCAGGTTGTGAACCAGGCGAACACCAGCTTGTCGCTGGCATCTGTGGATACCACAACCACGGGCCTCGGTCTCAACGTTTCAAACCTCAACGACTCAGTGACGTTTACCGCTACGGTGACTCCGTTTAGCGGCGCGACCGCTCTCACTCCGCCGTTTACGGGTATTGCGGCGCCGTCCGGCATCGTGAATTTCGTCTACAACGGCAAGACCATCTGCTCTGCAGTTTCGGCGACACTCAACGCCGGAACCGGTACTTACCAGGCGGCCTGCACGACGGCTGCACTACCGGCGGGCCCCGGAACAATGAGCGCCACTTACTCGAATGACTCAAACTACAACGGCAGTAACGACAGCACTACGCAAACGGTGAATTCCGCCGCCACCAGTATCTCGGTTGCCACAAGCGGCCCCTCCACCGTCAACCAGACCGTGACATTCACAGCCAGCGTAACGCCATTCACTGCGGCGACCAAACTTTCTGGTTCCGTGACCTTCACTTACGTCAACACCACCACCAGCGCTGCCGGCACGCTTTGTAACGCAGTAGGCGTTACCGCGTCCACCGGCCAGGCTTCGTGCTCGGTCTCCTCGCTCACGCCCGGCTCGTACACCATTACCGCCAGCTACGGCAGCGACTCGAATTACAACGCCAGCACCGGGACCGTGGCCCAGACGGTGGGACAGGCCACCAGCGGCATCACCCTGAGTTCCACGCCTAATCCTTCCACGACCAACGCGCAAGTGACACTGACGGCCATGGTAACGGCGCCGTCCGGAACCACGGCTCTCAATGGATCCGTAAGCTTCACCGACAACGGCAATGCAATTGCCGATTGCCCGGCAACTACCATCAATCCGAATGCTCCGACGGTGGTCTGCAAAACATCCTCTCTCGCGCTCGGTACGCATGCTCTGGTTGCAAACTACGGCGGCGATGCAAACTTCAGCAACAGCAGCAGCACGCCGGTTACGCAGACCGTGAACCCCGCGCCGACATCGCTCTCCATCAGCTCATCTGCTTCGGGTAATACCTCCGTGGTGGATCAGAACGTAAGCTTTACTGCCGCCGTGAGCGGAGCCTCCGGAGCAACGCAGTTTACCGGAACCATGACCTTCACGGACAACGGCAATGCGATTGCGGGATGCTCCGCGTTGAAGGCGGGCGCGACCACCGGAAGCGCTACCTGTTCGACTTCCATGCTCCTGCGCGGCTCGCACACCATCACCGCCACCTATGCGGGCGATAGCAACTTCAGTACCAGCGGCAACAGCTTGACCCAGACCATCAATCCGGGCGCCAGCAGCATCACCCTGGTCTCTTCTCCGAACCCATCCGTTGCCTTGAACCCGAACGGCTATAACGATCAGGTCGGACTGACAGCGACGGTAGGCCCAGGTAATGGCGTGCCACTTTCCGGCGCAGTAACGTTTACGGACAACGGCGCACCCATTGCCGAGTGCCAGGCCGCGGTGCCGGTTAACCCCTCAACCGGAATCGCAAGCTGCATCACTTCTTCACTGGGCTTCGGCTCGCATACTATCCACGCGGCTTATAACGGCGACAACAACTTTACGGCGAGCAGCAGTTCTGTAACGCAATCCGTTCAGGATTACTCCCTCGCGGCATCGGCAAGCAGCACCGTCACGGTAAGCCAGCGATTCACGAATACCACGGATCCGTTCTCTCCAGAGCCCATCACGGTTTCGGCGTCGCCGGTTGCCGGCTTTACCGGCCAGCTCGCGCTCACTTGCAACGTTGTCGCCGTTTCCGCTCCTGAAGGAGCGGTGGCGCCGGCCTGCATCCTGGGCAGCTCATCAATGACCATCGCGGCGAGCGCGCAGCAGCAGCCCGTCACTGTGACGATCGATGCGGGAACCGGGTCAACGCCCGTGGCCAGCACCGGCACCTACAATGTTTCCATCACCGGTGTGGACTCGGCGACCGGGCTCACCCGCACCTCGGCTGCATTTGTAGTGAACGTGAGATATCAGGCAGCCCCGCTCACCATCGTTTCCGGTGCCACCACAGGCAACACCACTACTGTTCAATTCACGCTGCCGCCGAATGTCGGAATCACGTCCATCGAATGCGCTTCCGTCACTGGACCGACGCTGACCTCAAGCGTGGCGCCTGTTGCTCTGTCGATGGGATGCTCGTTCGATCCATCCACCATCGCGGCTGCTTCCACCTCGCAGGTGGTTACGGTCACGGTTACGGTGAGTACCAGCCTCAAGACGTCGGCACTGCTCCGCAATAACAAAACTACGGTCGCGATGGCGGGGGCGATCGGGGTTCCGCTGCTGCTGCTGCTCGGCTTAATGCCCGGCGGCAAATCATCCCGCAAAGCCCTGCTCCGCTTCATGGTGATCGCCTTCGCAATCGTGGTTGTGCTGCAAGGCACCGGCTGCGGCGGAGGACAATTCACTGCGCCTCCATCCGTCTCCGGCCAGACGCCTCCCGGTTCCTACAACATCCTGGTTCAGGGGACCGGAACGGATCATCAACTGTATCAGGCCGTCATTCAGGTAAATGTAACCCGCTAAATTATGAATGCGCCGCGCGGGATGCGAACTTCGCGCGGCGTCCAGCAAATTTGTATTGCCGAGGAAAAGATGACCAAACGCACCCTGCAATTCCTGTTGCTTGTCTGTATCTCCAGCACAGTCGCAATGGGACAGATCGACTGCAGCCCAGGTAGCTCCGCTGCGACCAAACTCGTCTGCCAGATTCCGTTTTCCACCGGAGTGTTTACCAACAACAGCTCCGCCGGGGCGACTGGAACTGCGCTGAGGAACGCAACCGCGTTCAACTCGGCAATCGCCACGCAGGTAAGTCAGTTGCCTCTGGCAAGTTCTTCATCAGGCATTGTTGTGGTGTACAAGGCTGGAGTCCCTGAAATCTACAACAACCTCGGTCCCATCCTTACTGACCGCGCCCAGACCGTCGGCAAGCACAAGTTGTTCCTTGGCGTCAGCGCCAGCCAGTTCGTCTTCACCAAAATAGACGGCATCTCTCTTAAGAGCGTGCCCTTCACGTATGAAGCGACCGCAACGGACCCTTCGAGCGGAGCTGTCCTTAGCAATACCTATACGACTGAGTCCACCAACATTCACTTCACGCTGGACCAGCTCGTTGCCGTGGCGACTTTCGGATTCACCAACCGATTCGATTTCTCCGTCATCGTCCCATACGAGCGGGTCTCCGTGGGCGCCGAAACGTACAATGCTGAAGCGTACATCCTGAATGCAAACAATGTCCTGGTGCTCGGCCCCTACGGCATCGCGAATACTTATGTTCCGGGCTGGGCAAGGGGTATCGGAGACATAACGTTCAACGGCAAATTCGAGATGTACCACGGCGAACACACCACGTTTTCAGCCGGGATGAACCTCCGCACCCCAACTGGGGACGAGATGAACTATCTCGGCTCCGGCGCTTGGGGAGTCAATCCGTACGTTGTGGTTTCCTATCTCCGCAAAGTATCGCCCCACGCCAAGATCGGTTATCAATGGAACACCAAGACCGACCTGAACAATCCGACTCTTACGGCGGGCGGTAACGAGAATCTCCCTGGCGGCTTCCAGTACGATGTGGGCGCGGACTGGGCATGGCTGCGGCACATCACCCTTGCCGGCGACCTGCTGGGAAGCCAGTACCTCAACGCTCCAACGCTGATCTCCGGCACCACGCCGCTGCCTACTCCGCTCACCAACCCTCCCACGCCGCCATCCGTCAATCTGCCGACCGTAACGACGGCCAACTCCAGCTACATCATTAATGACGTGAGTGCCGGATTGAAATGGAACCCCTATCGCGATCTGGTGTTTTCCGGCAATGCCCTGTACCAGATCGATGACAACGGATTGCGGAGCAGGATAGTTCCGCTGGTCGGTGTCTCTTATAAATTCTGAGAAAGTGTCGGCGCTGTGATGAAGAAGGCTGGCCAACCGCCGGCCTTCTTCAGTTTCTCTCGGAGATCGTCCATGCGCCGTTCTTCTTGCTGAAGGAGAACGTAATCGGGTGGGAACTTGAGATTGTTCTCCCGCTCACGGCGAGGGTTGTGGTTTCTTTGCAGGGCCACTGTGCTGACTCGCCGGAGATATTCAGAGCGGATGCGGAGCATTCGTCCTGGACCTTCGCGCCCGCATTCCCCTTGAAGAAGTTCTC
>JBOGMA010000554.1:0-1585 GCA_050746465.1 Acidobacteriaceae bacterium | reverse complement strand
GAACCTCCACCAACTGGTTGGCGGCCTCTTTGTCCCCGTTACGGAACTGCTCCATAAGCTTAGCCACCGTGTCCGGCACGGGCACGCTGCACATAGAGGTGCTGCGATTTTATCACTTATGTTGCAGAATTCACCCCGCTGCTCTCGCTTTAGGGGGTGAGCCTGCTTCTTCGAAAGGATTTCCCATGAAAGCCCCAGCTTTGCGTGTATCTCGTTTCGCGCGCTCCGCAATCTTGAAACCGTTGGCCATTTTGATGGCTGTCCTGCTGGTACCCACGCTCTCTTGGTTCGAGGGCATGGCCGGGATCTCGCTGGGCTCTCCCGCACGGGCCTTCCAGGCTTCCGCGCAGGTCGTGATCCAAGGTTGCAACTCGCCCCGCGGCAATTTGATTATTCAAAAAGTATGTGTGGACGGAAATCCCTACGACGTGAACGGCGATTTGGATCAATTGGAATCCAACGCGGTGAGTCTCTACCTGAATCAGCACAACTTGCCGGCCAGCGACGCCAGTCTGATCTATAGCGAAGGACGCGAAGACCTGCGCAACGAGATTCGCGGCGAGATGATGAATATCCTAACCGGCATTATCGAAAAACCGGCGAGCCAGCGGACGGCGCACGAGCAGATGCTTTATAACTGGCTGCGGGCTCTGGTTCAGCAGGACGAGATCGCCGAATACAGCTCGGCCCTGGCCGAATACCAGAAATGGGAGAACAATCCCTGTAACTATACGCTCGATGCCACCATTGCAGCCCAATACGGATTGAGTTATAACGGTCCGGCAATGTGCGAGCCGCAGTCCGCCATCGCTGCCGGGCCGCCCTGGGTGCCCGCGGCCAGCTACTTTACCGCTGTCGGGCTTGAGAAGTCGTATGGGGAAGCAGCGCAAACCACACCTAATTTTGCTTCCATGGTCGCGAACACCGAGATCGACGCGGGCACGGTTTGGGGAACCGCCGTTGGTGTCGGCGCGGCGCTCGGCGCCTTGTCCGGCTTAGGAGTAGCGGCGACTTTTACCCAACTTTTTCCCTTTGCCGCGGCTGCCGCTGCCCCTGAAATTGCTCTCGGTCTTGCCGAAGCTGGTCTCTGGGCTACCGCGGGGGGCATACTTGCCGGTATCGGCACAGGCAACATCGTCTTCCTCAACGTGGTTGTCGGCGTGGTGGCGGCTATGCAGCTTGCTAGTAACCAGCAGCAGCTCAATCAGTTAAACAACCTGCAAACTCTGCTCACGCAGGCTCAAAATACGCCGCCCGATCTGAACTCGTTTGTGAACGATACGACCGGCCTCGGCATGCTGAAGCTGACCGAAGCCTTCGACTCGCAGACGCTGCCGGATGTCCCCAGCACCGCGCCCCTGCCCGCGCACAATCAGGGCGATCCGGTTTTCCTGATTGCACCCGCGGGGGGCAGCGCCACGGTCGAAAACTCGTTTTCCTATGGCGACTGGACCGGAATCTCCTGGAAAGCGCAGACCTCCGGAGGCTGGTTTGATTTGACCTGTCTGGGCGATTCCTCGGGGAAAAACTGCACGCAGACGGATGCATTTAATGCCTCGTTTCAATATGTGGATTGGTCCGGCGC
>JBOGMA010000553.1:0-12978 GCA_050746465.1 Acidobacteriaceae bacterium | reverse complement strand
CACTGCGGGCCATCAGGCCAGCGCATCTCCGCAACCGCGTTAATGCACACTTGCTCATTGCTAAAGTATTGAATGGCTTGCTGTAAACTCTTCGGCGCGTTCATGACTAGATCAAAGTACCCGAATCGCGTGGGTTAGTCAAGTATATTCTTGCCCTTTGTAATTCATTGATTCTACTCAGCTTTCAAGAAGGCGGTGAATTTCCACTTCATTGATTTCAAAGGGTTTTCAACAAATCTGAGTTGTGGTAGTTCATTGATTCCAAAGAGTTTTCAGGAAAATTTATTGATCAAAATGCGAAAGGGGCGCAATGTGTATGCGCCCCTTTTCGAAATTGATTCTTAAGTTCAGTATACCAGTTTGGGGAAATTCAGATGCATGGGCATGAGGTTTGTTTTGTGCGGCTTACGTTGGGCAGGGCTTGACAATTTTTGAGGTGAACCCGGCTGCTGAGACAGTTTGTATAAACATCCCTCAGGGTCTGAAGCCCACGGCACGGCTCAAGCGGAATCGGTGCGTCCGAAAGCGAAGTGCGGGTCCCTCCGCTACGTTCGCTGCGCTCACTCCGGTCGGGATGACAATTTTTGTATAGAGGCTGGATGCGCTCTAGAAGCCATGTCCTGATACAAAGCCCAGATTTTCAGCAGATGTAAAGCCGTGCCCTGATCCGAATCCAGATTTTTTCAGCAAGCTGTGAAAGTCGTGCCCTGATGCGGTTGAGGAGATTACCGCGAAGCCAGGGCGGCTTTCGGCTGGACGACTCGGGAGCCCTTCCATCCGTACCAGGCGATGAAGATGTAGCAGAGTACGGGGATGAAGAAGGCGTGGTGCAGGCCAATGTGGTCGGCGATGATGCCCTGGAGCTCGGGGATGGCGGCTCCGCCGACAATGGCGGTCACCAGCAGGCCGGAGGCTTCGCCCGTCAGCGGACCCATTTCCGCCACGCCCAGCGTGAAGATACTGGGGAACATGATGGAGTTGAACAGGCCAACAGCGAGAATGCTCCAGAGAGCGATGTGGCCGAAGCTGAAGATGGAGATGACGACCAGGACCAGGGCGATGACGGCGTTGGCGGTCAGCAGCTTTTCAGTTTTGACCTTCTGGAGAATGGCCGAGCCGATGAAGCGGCCGACCATGGCTCCTCCCCAGTAGAAGGGCAGGTAGTAGGCGGCGTCGCGGGCATTGAGTCCGGCGATGTTCTTCATCTCAAAGTAGTTGATAAGGAAGCTGCCAATGGCCACTTCCGCGCCGACATAGACGAAGATTGCGATGGCGCCGAGCATGACGTGGCGATAGCGCCAGATGCTTGGTTGCTGGACGCGCTCGGCGCCGCTTTCTTTCGTCGCTCCCGCGATGCGCGGAAAATTGTAAAACCCGATGACCAGGGCCAGCAGGATGAGTACCGCGGTAATGACGATGTAGGGGAACTTGACCGTAGCCGCCTGCTGGACGCGATACGCATGAAGGGCGGCGGGGGGCAAGGCCTGGACGTTTTCCACCAGCTTTTCCGCGCCTTTGAGGATGAGGAAGCCGCCGATCGGAGGCCCGATGGTGGTTCCGAGCGAGTTGAAGGCCTGGGAGAGATTAAGGCGGCTGGAGGCGGTTTCCGACGGGCCGAGCACCGTTACGTATGGGTTGGCAGCGACTTGAAGACATGCCATGCCCGCTCCGAGGAAAATGAGCGCGACCAGGAAGAGCGGGAACGACGGCATATTGGCCGCGGGGATGAAGAGGACGGCTCCGACCGCCATAATGAGCAGGCCGACGACCATCATTCGCTTGTAGCCGATGTACTCGACGATTCTCCCCGAGGGATATCCGAAGACCGCGTAGGCCACGAAGAAGACAACCTGAATCAGAATGACTTCGGCGTAGTTGAGATCGAAGATGGCCTTGAGGTGGGGGATGAGGATGTCATTCAACGAGGTGATGAAGCCCCAGATGAAAAACAACGTCGTGACCATCGCGAATGCGCCGCGATAGCTTTGTCCGCCGCCCGGGGCGGTGGTGGCCTTGGTAGAGCTTCCGGTTGCGCCGATTGCCATAGAATGCTGCTTCTCGGAGCATCATATCCTGCCCGTCGTCCTCAATGTGAGTTGGAAGCGGTTTCAGGCTGATTTTGAGGATGTTTAAGGCGCACGACCCCGCCGGGCCGCCTCTCCCATTTTTGTTGAAACTTTCAATTTCAGATTGCGTCTTTCTTTCAATGAGCTCGATTTGCGTGTCGGCGCTCATTTTCGGAAGCATCAGAAACAGGAGTACAGCAGCAATCGATCATTCCCAGCAGTAGCTGCGGCGCAGGCCGCGCGGAAAGCACTGATGAAACTCGGCAGCATCAACCTGGCAATTCTTCTTGCCGGCGCCTTGGCGGTAGCTTCTGCGCAGGCTGCGCTGGCGGCCCAGAACTCCTCGACCGCCGCGGCCCCTTCGCGAGTAGTTGGTTCCGTAACGGCAATCAACGGACAATCCATAACGGTGAAGCCGGACCAGGGCGCGCCTGTGACGTTCACAGTAGGCGAGAATGCCAAGATTCTGGAGACGCAGCCGGGAGCCAAGACGCTTGCCGGCGCGACTGCAATTCAGTTGACCGGGATTGCGGTGGGCGACCGCGTGCTGGCTGCGCTTCATCCGGCGGCGGACGGCGGCGCGCCGATGGCGACGACGGTGATCGCGATGAAACAGGCCGCGCTGGCCCAGCGGCAGGAAGCGGAAGAAGCGGCCTGGCAGAAGAATGGCGTGGGCGGGCTGGTGAAGAGCGTGGATGCGGCCACCGGGACCGTGACGATTGCCTCCGGCGCGCACACCATTACGATTCACACGACGCCGAGCACGGTGATTCGGCGGTATAGCTCTGATTCCATCAAATTTGCGGATGCGCGAGCTTCGTCGCTGGCCGATATTCATGCTGGAGACCAGCTTCGCGCCAAGGGCCAGCACAGCGCAGATGGAAGTGAAGTGACGGCGGACGCCATTGTTGCCGGGTCCTTCCGGAACATCGCCGGTACGGTCCTGAAAGTCGATGCGGCCGCGAACACTGTTACGGTGAAGGACCTGGCCACCAAGAAGCTTGTGGTGATCCACGTGACGGCGGAATCGCGGATGCATAAGCTGCCGGAGCAGATGGCGCAGGGCATCGCGATGAGGATGAAGCGGAAGCCGGGCGAGCATGCGGGAAAGGGCGGTTCCGCGCAGGCCGAAGAGCATGCCGGAATGCGGCAGTCTGGCGCTGGGGCGCAGCAGCAGCACGGCGGCGGGGACCTTTCGCAGATGCTGCAACGTACGCCGGTTGTTCAGATATCTGATTTACATAAAGGCGACGCAGTGATGATTGTTGCGACCCAGGGAACGCCGGATTCGGCGACCGCCGTGACCTTGCTGGCGGGAGTCGAACCGATCCTCACTGCCTCCCCCTCAGCCAGCAAGAACATGTTCTCCGCGTCCTGGAGCCTGGGCGGCGGCGGCGGTGGTGGTGGAGATCAGGGCGGCGGTGGCGACTCGGGGGGCACCCAGTAATAGCTTGAAACCGCCGGGCATATCGCCCGGCGGCGCACGCAATCCACTTACAGGGGTTCCTGTGGCAGCAGGCGGGACCGGTAAAATGTATGTAGTTTGATATACCAAAATGTATTTTTTCCATACCAACGATTCGGGAGTCGCGTGAATTTCGTGAAATTTTTTCGCCTCAGTTTTCTTTTTTCCATTATTTTCCTGACCGGTGCCTTCGCCGCGGCGCAAACCGCCGCCACGCTCCATGGAACAGTGACGGACCCGAGCGGGGCCGTGATTCCGAACGCGACCGTCAGGCTTACCGATCTGGACGGCCACACGGTCGCAACCTCGCCGTCGGACGCTACGGGAAGCTATCAGATCAACAATCTGAAGCCGGGAACTTACATCGTGATTGCGACATCCGCGGGCTTTGCGCCCTCCGAGTCAAAGGCGGTGACGGTGAAGGCGGGCGAGTTCAAGGCGTATAACGTCTCGCTGAAGATCGCGGTTACCAAGCAGCAGGTGGTAGTGAATGAGGACAACCCGTCGGTGAGCGTGTCTCCCACGGAGAACGCCAACAGCCTGGTGCTGAAGGGCAAGGCTCTGGATGCGCTGTCGGATGATCCGGATGAGCTTTCGAACGAATTGCAGGCGCTGGCGGGACCGGCGGCGGGGCCGAACGGCGGACAAATCTACATTGACGGATTTACGGGCGGCCAGCTTCCGCCCAAGTCGGCGATTCTGGAGATTCGGGTGAACCGGAACCCGTTTTCGGCGCAGTACGACAAGCTGGGGTACGGAAGAATTGAGATCATCACCAAGCCGGGGTCAAACCAGCTTCACGGCAACCTTTCGCTGATGGGCAATCCATCGCAGCTCAACACCGGCAATCCCTTCGATAAAAATATTCCGGATTACTACAGCTACATGTTGGCCGGTTCGTTGAGCGGGCCGATCAGCAAGCATGCGTCTTATTTCGTGAGCGTCTACCGGCGCCCGACGCAGGAGGCGTCGATTGTCACGGCGTTCCGGCTGGCGGGCGAGGTCAACGGGGACTTTGCCAGTGGGATTTACAACAATGCGGCCGACTACAACACGGTGTCGTTCAACGACTCGATTGTGGCGCCGCATGGGCGCCTGGCCGTGAGCCCGCGAGTGGACTTTTCGCTGGGCAAGAACAATATGATGACGGTCCGCTACCAGCGCTGGCAGAGCGACGAGAAGAACAGCGGCGTGGGGCAGTTCAGCCTTCGCGACCAGGCGACGGACACCGAGGAGCATGAGGACCAGATTCAAATTGCGGATACGCAGATCTTCGGCCCGCGGGCGATCAACGAGACGTGGTTCGAGTTCCGGCGGGACTACTCCAGCCAGAACCCGTTCGCCACGACGCCTCAGATTCAGGTTTCCGGCCTGGAGACGTTTGGAGGCAGCGCGGGAGGGACGAGCAGCGGACATTCGCTGACCTATGAGGTTCGGGACCTGATGACGCTGGCGCTGGGCAAGCACTCGATCAGCATGGGCGGACGGCTGCGGGCGACCCGCGACGCCAGCTCGTCGAATGCGAATTTTAATGGGACCTTTACGTTTGGCGGGCAGCGCTGCACGACCGGCCAGGCGAATTGCACGGCGGTGACGGCCGCGCAGAATTACGCTGCGACGATTCAGGGTCTGGGCACCGGCCAGAGCTGGTCGCAGATACAAGCCAATGGAGGCGGGCCGAGCCAACTTACCTTCGCATACGGCAATCCCGGGATTACCGGCACGATGTCGGACGTGGGACTTTACTACCAGGACGACTGGAGCGTGCGGCCTAACTTCACCTTCAGCTATGGGGTTCGGTGGGAGTCGCAAACCGGCGTTCCTGACAACAATGACTGGGCCCCGCGGTTCAGCTTTGCCTATGCGCTGGGCAGCCCCAACAAGAAAGCCAAGACGGTGATCCGCGGCGGATATGGGTTCTTTTACGACCGGTTCGACCTGGACAATATCCTGCAGGTGAAGAGCCAGGGGGGCGCGAATTCTCCGCTGCACGAAATTGTGATCGAGAACCCGACTTGCTATTCCCCAAACAGCCTCACTTACGACGAGGTGATCCAGAACTGCGAGCAGGGGGGCAGCAGCAGCGTCAGCAAGCCGGCGATTTACGAGCTTGGCCCGAACCTGCGGGTGCCGATTACCAAGGAGGCGGCGGTGGGGCTGGAGCAGCAGGTCGGCAAGGCGTCCACGGTTTCGTTCACCTACGTGAATTCGCTGGGGCAGCATGACTCGGTGACGCGCAACGCGAACGCGCCTCAGGACCCGGGATATGATCCCAGCAAGCCGAACATCTACCAGTATTATTCCGAGGCGGTCTTTAAACAGAACCAATTGATCGCCAACTTCAACACGCGAATTGGGGAGAGGCTGTCACTGTTCGGCTTTTACTCGATGAGCTATGCGGACGGCAATGGCGGAGGGAATCCATCGAACTCCGCCAATTTGAAGCTGGATTACGGCCCCAGAAGCTGGAACGCTCACCATCGGGTGTTTTTGATGGGCGACTGGCAGGCGCCGTGGAACCTGAGCTTTAACCCGTTTGTAGTGTTTCAAACGGGACAGCCGTTTAACATCACGCTGGGCCAGGACGTGAACGGCGACTCGTTCTTCAATGACCGGCCTTCGTTTGGGCAGCCTGGAGATCCGAACACGGTGACGAACCAATACGGGACGTTCAACGTGAATCCGGGGACCAACTACACGCCGATTCCGATCAACATGGGGAACGGGCCCAACCTGTTCACGTTCAACCTGCGCGCGGGCAAGTCCTTCGCCTTTGGGCCGGAAGTGGCGCATGGCGGGTTCAGCGGCGGAGGCGGCCATTACCACCACGGCCATGGACTGGGACCGGGCGGGTTGAACGGCGGCGGCGGTCCTCCTCGCGGCCCGGTGCGCAAGGCGGTGAATCGCCGGTTCAATATGACGCTGGATGTGCAGGCGGAGAACCTGTTCAACATCATCAACCTGGCTCCCCCGACAGGGGTACTTGGTTCGCCGAATTTCGGAAAGTCGAATGCGCTGGCCGGGAGGATGTTCTCCTCAGGATCGGCGGCGCGGCGGATTGATGCGCAGTTGCGGTTCAGCTTTTAGGGCTGGCGGAATCAGCAGAAAAGAGGGGCGGGCTTCCGCCCCTTTTTTATCGAGGCTTGCCAGTGGCTGATTCGCGCGCCTTTTCGGCGAGCCACAATTTCATCAGTGACTGATAGGGAACATCGAGTTTATGAGCGCGGATGCGAATTGTGTCGAGCAGGTCCTCCGGCAATCGGAGGGAGATGGTCTTTGTGGAAGGCCGCAGATTCGGGAAGGAGACGAGCGTCGCCTTGCTCCAGTCGATGTACTCGGCGCTGTTGTTCCTGGGAGATTCCCAGAAGGCGCGCTCGTCTGCTTCGCTCTTGAATTCAGGAATTGGCTTTAAGCGCTTTTTCATAAATTGGCCTTTCCTTTCGATGCATCGTTCGGGCTGAAATCGGACGAATGAAGGTTCCGCCCTCCCGTAGCGTGAACGTCACCTGTAACCAGCGGTTTTCGTCCGTTCGCCCGAGCGCGTGATAGCGTGACTCCGATGAACTGTGCTTCAGGTCTGGTGCGATAATGAGCGGCTGTCGAAAAAATATCTGCTCAATTTCCGGCTGCGTCACTCCATGTTTCTCGTTTTTTCGGGCGTTGCCTTCGTCCCACTCGAAACCAAGAATCAGCGAGAAATCCACATCTTCATTATGTATGTTTCAGACATATACGCACAAGTGAGTAGTTTGCTTCCGCCATCCTCGAAGTCGCTATAGTGATTCCATATGTCCTCCAGCTATGACGCTGTTCCTTATTTCGGGAAGCCCTTTGCGCGAACGCACCCCAGCCGCCTGGCGACTTCGGCTTCGCTGTTCGGCATGAAGCCGCAGCCGGTGGAGCGGTGCCGGGTCCTGGAGCTTGGCTGCACGGATGGCGGCAACCTGATTCCGATGGCGTTTGGGCTTCCGGAAAGCACTTTCGTGGGAGTTGATCTTTCGGCGGTTGAGGTCGCGACCGGTCAGGATGTGATTCAACAGCTTGGGCTCGGCAACATTGAGCTTCACGCGATGGACCTGACTCGGATTAGCGGGGCGTGGGGAAAATTCGATTACATCCTTGCGCATGGGATTTATTCGTGGGTAGCGGACCCGGTGCGGGACGCTATTTTGCGCATAGCGCAGGAAAATCTTGCGCCGCAGGGCGTGGCATTTGTCAGCTATAACGCGCAGCCAGGCGGATACATTCGGCAGATGTTTCGCGAGATGATGCTGCACCATATCTCCGGAGTGGAGGAGCCAGGAGAGCGGATTGCGAAAGCACGGGAACTACTGAGGTTTCTGCAGACCTCAACCGATGGCCGGGATGAGGAGTACCGGACCTTTGCCGTTGGCGAAGTCTCGGCGATGCTGGAGCGGCCCGACGATTCTCTCTTCCACGACGATCTGGAGGAGGAATGGAAGTCGTTTTTTTTCCATGAGTTCATCGCGCACGCGCGGCAGCATGGGCTGCAGTTTCTGGCCGAAGGCGAGTATTGGGAGATGGCCGACAACGGGCTGCATTCCTCCGCGCTGGCGAACCTGGACGAAATGAGCGGAGGCGGCCGGCTGGCGCGGGAGCAATATCGCGATTTCCTCAAATGCCGCAGGTTCCGAAGAACGCTGCTGTGCCATGAGAACGTAGCACTCGACGGCAAGGTGAAGCCGAACGCGATGCGACGGCTTTATGCAACGTCCCATTCGCACCAGGGAGCGGTAACTACCGATGAAGAGTCGTCCGGAGTGCGCGCGTTTTACAGCGAATCCGGCGCGGAGATGAAAACAGCTCATCCGCTGGTGATTGCGCTGGTTTCGCGGCTGAGAGAGTCCTGCCCGTGGCCGCTTCATTTCGATGAGCTGCTGGCGGAGTTTGGAGCGGAGAATGCCGAAGCGATCAGCGACATTCTGCTCTCGATGCATGCGGCGGGTCTGGTGGAGCTGGCAGCATGGCGGCCGGCGTTCGCTTCAGCCGCGGGCGAGCGTCCCGAAGCAAGCGCGCTGGCGAGACTGCAAATTCGACGCGGATCGGACATGACCACATTGATGCATACGGTAGTGGAGGCAAAAGACGATCACGTGAAACGACTGGTATCGCTACTGGATGGCACGCGCGACCGGGCCGCCCTGACGCGCGAGCTGATGGGAACAACCCCGGCGGGAGGGAATGCGGAGATGTTCGCTCTGGAATTGGAGGAAAACTTGAAGACGGTTGCCCGGCTGCCGCTGCTGGTGCGTTGAGTGCCGGCAGCGATTTTCCGCGCGCCGACATGCGCCGGAGTTTATCTGGGTCAGTAGATGAGCTTGAGGGAGAACTGGATTTGGCGTGAGGTTCCCGCGGTTTTGCTGATGATGCCGAAGCCGGAGCCTTTGAGGGTGTTGGCGGGCAGTCCCATGTTGACGATGTTGAAGAGGTTGAAGAATTCTCCGCGGAACTGCAGGTCGGCGCGCTCGAGGCCGCTGCGGCGACGGCCGATGGGCGTGGTCTTGATCACAGCGTAATCGAAGTCGTAGTAGGCGGGGCCGCGGAAGGAGTTGCGGCCGAGGGTTCCGAAGCGTCCGGAGTTAGGGCCTGTGCCGCCTTGGATTCCGATGGGGATGGAGAAGAAGCTGGCGTTGTTCGCGCCGCGTCCGAAGTAGTCTTCCCGGCGGCGGCTTGTGCTATCGGCGGTGGAAAGTTCGGGCTTGGCGATTTGATCAGGGCGGTCGGCGCCGGTGCTTCCGTAGCCGGTCTGCTGGATTCCTGAATAGACAGTGAAGGGTGACCCGCTGTTGATGCTGGAGATGCTGAGCAGTTCCCAGCCCTTTGTCAGCAGGCGAGCGCTCGACGGCAAGAGAGATACTTCCTCAAGGTGGAGGTTCTGCGCCACACTCAAGGTGAAAGAGTGGGTCACGTCGAAGTTCGATGGGCCCTTCTCCGGGTGGGTGTCGAAGGGGTCCTGCGGGCTGAAGAGGACGACCGCGCCCGCGGAGCCGGTGCCGCCCGCGAGGCCGCTAACGTCGTCGATCGACTTGCCCCATGTGTAGCCCGCCTGGATGCCGGGGCCGCCGCGGCCAACCTGCCCTGAAAGCGATGTCTGCAACGCGTGATAGGACGAGTGCGCGGTGTTGGTGATCACAGACTCGTAGCCGAAGCCTCCCGTTACAGCGCCGCTGCTGTCGAAGGTGGTATACGGCGCAAAGCCGGGATCGGCTCCGGGATAGGCATTGGGATAGGCAACGCGCGGGAGCCGGAAAGATGCTGTTCCGACGTATGCTGCGTCCGCCGTGAGCGCGCCGAATGCCCGCTCGATGCCGAGGGTCCAGGTTTGCAGGTATCCGTCGCCGAAATGCGGATCGACCGCGCTGATATTGAGAAGCGAAAGCTGATGGCCGGGCGCGAGAGCGGCGAGGTCCTGCTGGTAGCGGTTGACATCGAGCACCGTGTTCGCAGGCACCTTCTTAGGATTGCCGTTGGCGAAGATGTCCGCACCTTGCGGTGTATAAGATCGGGGAAGTTCATCGGGAGTGATCTGAAATCCATAGGCCACTTCCCCGCTCCTTGAAGCGTTGACGCGCGGATAGACGGCGAACGGGGTGGATCCGGTCAGGAAATTGTCCTGCCAGATGTTGGGCGGGATGACCGTAATGCCGCCGCCGGCATGGACGCGAATTTTCGCGGGGGCGTTCCAATCGATTTGCACGCGCGGACCCCAGCCGTTCCAACCAGTTCGGAAAGTAGGCCGGGGATTGATGACGTAGACCTGCGGCTGACCGGGCTGCGGGTATGGGTCCTTGAAGCTTGAGGTTCGATCGGCGCGTTCGGTGATGGGCGTGTATAGCTCATAGCGCAGCCCGTAATCCAGGGTCCAGCGGTCGTTGATTTTCCAGGTGTCCTGGATGTAGGCGTTGACGTTATTGCGGTTAATCGCCGCCGGGCCGATGTGGGGTCCGTTGGAAAAGTACGGCGGTGCAACGGCAACGGTGTAGGCGTAGGGATAGCCGAGCAGGAGGCTGCTGAGAGTGTCGGGCAGAGGGTCGCCGGGCTGAATGTTGTGCTGGCCGCTGGCCGAGGGGAGGAAGGTTGGCGAATACACGGTGCCGCCGCCGAAGTCGTATTCTCCGTTGGGGCTGATGCCGAAGTAGGTTGTGTCGCGATTGAGGCGCGCCTCGACGCCCCACTTAACGGCATGGCTTCCCGAGGTCCAGGCGAAGTTCAGTTGTCCCTGGAAGAGGTTCCCGAAGGATGACATGACGGTGCCGGCTGCCGAGTTGAAGGGCTCGAACAGGCCATCGCTGAATTTGAGCGCGGGATCGGTGTGGTTTGGAGTTGGGAAGGATGGTGTGGTTCTGGTGATGCTGAGCGACGCCGACCAGAGATACTTTGGGGAAACCGTGCGCGTGTAGGTGAAGACGACGTTGCGCTCGCGATCTGCATATTGCACGCCGAAGCTGGGGTCGAGGAGGGTCTGGTCGGGGTTGGTGGTTGGCCCGGTCATGTTGTCGAAAGTGAATCGGCCCAGGAACCAGGCCTTCGCGCCCAGCTTCTGGTCAAGGCGAATGGAAAACTGGTCGGCATCCGTGTCCACATTGGAGGGTGCGGCGTAGGTGCGTGCTCCATACGCTCCGGTGGGGTTGTTGGGCAGCGGGTAGCGGGCGAGCACAGCGGCGATCTGCGGGTTGATGGGGACTTGCAGCGTGTCGGTGGTTCCGTCGGGATAGGTGATGGTGTCCTGACCAGCGCGCTCGGCGGCGGTGGGAACGGCGATGACCTGGGTCGTTCCGAGAACCTGGCGAAAGCCCTGATACTGGCCGAAGTAGAAGGTGCGGCCTCGTCCGTCATAGATGTGCGGCAGAACGACCGGTCCGCCGTTGGTGAATCCAAACTCGTTTCTGCGAAAGGGCGGAATGCGGCCCGGCTCGGCGATGGAGGGATGGTCGAAATAATTTCGCGCGTCGAGGGCGGAGTTGCGCAGGAACTCGAAGAAGGAGCCGTGAAAGCCGCTCTTGCCGGAGCGGGTGATGATGTTGGTGAATCCTGACGCGCCGCGGCCGATTTCCGCCGGCATCCATCCGGAGCTGGATTGAATTTCCTGAATGGCATCGACGTTGAAGTTGGTGAAGGTGCTGCCGCCCATCTCGGGGTCGCTGATGTCGGCTCCGTCCATGGCGAATACGGCCTCAACGCCGCGCTGGCCGTTGATGGCGAACTGCTGCGTGAAGTTGGTGGCACCGTTGACGTCGGTCATGGTTCCGGCGGCGAGTAGCAGGAGGGTGCTGAAGTCGCGCCCGTTGAGCGGCAACTCGCTTACGGACTGGCTGGAAAGTTTTTCGCCGCCGGTGGATTCGGATTCGTTGGCATTGGGAGCCGCCTGCGCATCGGCGACGATAGTGAGCGTGTTTTGGTCGGAGATGGTGAGAACGATGCGCGCGCCCGTGAGATTCACGCTGTAGGGGTGAGTTGGCGGCCGGCTGGGGACCTGTACGGTGATGTTGTATTGGCCCGGGGCAATTGCGGGAATTGTGAAGCGGCCATCCGGCTGCGTGGTGGCGGCGTGTTGCTGCTGAGGAGCGGCGGCGGCAATGATGGTTACGCTCGCGCCGGAGATGGGATTTGCAGCCTCGGATTGCACCAGGCCGGACAGCACCGTCTGCTGCGCGCAGAGCGATGTTGTGGCGAGGAATACCGCCAGAATCAGGGGAGCACAGAAAAAAGCGAGGGCCCGCCGCCAGAGGTTAAGCGGCCCGCAGTTCAATTTTCACCGCGACTAAAAGGTTTGAGCAAAGCATGACGTATGTTTTCTGATTTATTCTCCCGTGTCAATCTGCGCGCGCTGGAGTTTGTCGGAATAGTCGATGTAGACGGATTTCCAGGTGGTGTAGAAGTCGAGGGCTCCGGTGCCGCCTTCGCGGTGGCCGTTGCCGGTTTGCTTGACTCCACCGAAGGGGAGGTGGACTTCGGCTCCGATGGTGGGGGCGTTGATGTAGGTGATGCCAGCCTCGAGGTCGCGAATGGCGCGGAAGGCTTTGTTCACGTCGCGGGAGTAGAGGGCGGTGGAGAGGCCGTACTGGATGCTGTTCGCCGCTTCGATGGCTTCGTCGAAATCGGCAACTTCAATGAGGCTGACGACGGGGCCGAAGACTTCTTCGCGGGCGATGCGCATTTCCGGTTTTACGTCGCTGAAGACGGTGGGAGCGAAGAAATGGCCTTTGTCGAAGGTTCCGTCTTCGAGCGGGTTGCCGCCGGTGAGGAGCTTTGCTCCTTCTTTTTTGGCGATGTCGATGTAGCGGGTGGAAGTGTCGATCTGCTGCTGGTTAATTTGCGGCCCCATCTGGATGGATTCGTCGAGTCCATTGCCGACTTTGAGGGCGTCGGCGCGGGCGAGGAGTTTGTCGGTGAATTCGTCGGCGATTTTTTTATGCAGCAGAATTC
>JBOGMA010000552.1:0-4470 GCA_050746465.1 Acidobacteriaceae bacterium | reverse complement strand
GCCGTCAACCAACCAGTTCGCGCAACGCTATTTCCACCGCAAGTGCACGTGCGAATGCGACATTATCCGGAAGGCGCGTCAAGTCCAGGACAGGGTCCATTCTCCATTCGCCGGGCAGCAACGAGCGGCCGCGCGCAAGCACATCAGGTGCTACCGGCTGCCGATGCAATCGACGCCGCGTTGCGTTGATGAAAGGACGCGCAAATACCGGGCGCGCGCACGTCGCCCACTCCTTGAAACGTGTACTAGGGTCAGGCCCGTCGGCGAAGCGGAATCCGTACGACGAGGGTTGATTGGCGATCGCTGCATGAAATTGCGTAATCAGACGGCTCTCGAGTCGACCGGCGTTTTTCCAGGAGAGCGGCAGTCGGCTGGCCAGGCGAACCGTGTTCAGATCGATGAGCGGGGTAAGGTAATGGCCATGGCGCACGGCAACGCTGTTGTTCACTCCCATCCAGTGATGACAGCGAAACAAGGGATAGATCAACTCCACCTGCTCCCGTGAAAGCCTTCGTCGTACGTGCTCACCACCGATTCCGAACGTGGATTCGATCGAGGAAACCATTCGATCTTCGTAATCCGGCAACCCACGGGAGCGTCGAAACACGTCGCGGTCAAACCCCCGATAAAACGCACGAACGATATCGATTGCGTGGAAGCCCCGGTCTGGAAGATGAAAGAAGTTGCGGAGGACTTCACCTCCGCCGCCGTTCGGCACCAGACTTCCGCCGGCCGTGGACTTCAGCCGGGTCTTCTGATCGGCTCCAGGATCGTCAATGCCATCGTTCGGCAGTCCATCGAAGAACAACGCGCTTTGTACCCGGCATTCGATGTCCGGCGGGGCCAATTGCGCATTGATTGCGTCCTTGTCGATGATGTCGATTGAAATGCCGATGCCAGATGCGACCGCGCGTGCAATCGGCACATCTTCCGACTTGTGGCCGCCATATACGAACAACTCGGGTCGTTCACCGCATGCCAGGAGACCTGCGACGATCAGGCGTGAATCGAAACCACCCGAGAGCGCGGCGCGCACGCGTCCGGGGAAAGCACTGGCAATTTCCTTGAAGATCCCGCGCAGCAGGGCATCCGCTTCATCGATCGCGTCTTCGAATGTCGGCGGCGCGGATGGACCAATCCACTCGGTTGGCGCAATACGCGGCCGCGCGCGCCCTCGTGTCAGATCGAAGGCATGAGCGAGCGGCAGCGTCGTGATATTTCGCGCCACCGTACGGTCCGAGTGGGAGGCCCCAAGCAACACGTATTCAGCGGCCGCGTCTTCGTCGAGCTCAACATCACCCGCATAGGCACAGGTGGCGAGCCAACTCGTGCTGTGGAATCGTCTGTCCGGGCTGGCATACAAACGCACCAAACCCAGCGCATCGTTCATGAACAAGCAGGTGCGGCCATTCCGAATGAACAGCGCGAAGTTGCCGCGCAACTCCGTTTCGTCCAGGTCGCGGCCTTCACCGGCCTCATTGAACAGTACTTGTAGCGCAACGATGCCGAAGCGACCCCGGTACCACAGCGGACCCACGCAGCACGCGTAGCCGGTCGACGTGCGGACAACGCAGTTTTCGGTAGCCAACTGTGACGGGTGAGCCCACGCTCGCAGCGAGCCGCCCTGCCACTGGAATGACTCCGCCGCAACGAAGCCCTGGCGCTCAATTGACTTGAAAGCGCGCAGGCAGCCGTCCGGTCCGCACTCCGGAAGGCAGATCGAAAGCACATTCAACATCGCAAAGCCCGCCCAAGGCGCCGTCGAAATCCGGGAACGTCGTCCCGCATGCTCATCCGTCCTTCTTCAGGCAGAAATTCGTCCAGGGCTTGATCAGTTGGAGCAAGGGCGTTCGATGCAGCTTCAGCCGATGCGGGCGGGCCAAGCCCCCGACTTCCCACGCGGTACTCCCCACGGCCTCCGCCTTCAACCACTTGGGGAAGTAGTTCCAACCAAGCTTCCGCTTATGGATTTCGACCGGGTATATCCGGTTGGGCACCGTCATGAAGAGCAGCCCCCCAGGCGCAATTACCCTCGCCATCTCCTGTACGCAAAATCTCCGTACCTGCGGATCCGTCACGTACTCGAGCACGGAGCAACACACGCATATATCGAACTGGTGGTCGGAGATGGGCAGCGCCTGACCTTCCTCCATGGCCGTAAAATGGCACCTGTCGTCCACTCCGTACAGCTTTGCCCTTGCTTCGGCGATTGCGACATCAGCGTCGCTGATATCCATTCCGTGGAACCGTGCCTCGGGGAACACCATGGCCAAGGCCACGGACGAAGCCCCCGTCCCGCATCCGAAATCGAAGACCTTCCGGATTTCGCCGTCAACGCTCCTCAGAAGGTTGGGCACGAAATGCAGCAGATGATGGTCAACAAGGCGCAAAAATCGCTCCGGCGCTTGGCCGCTGAATCTGTTCGGCGTCTTCGCCCGAACGAACTCCACAAATCGGCCGTACTCGTCGGATTCCGCAACCTGCGCTGCTCGTTGACGCGCGACACTCAATCGGTTGGCGTACGGTTGCATTTGCGACTCTCCGCGGTCATTGCGATCCGCACAGCAGCGACACGGACCACCGGTAATTCCTCGAACAGCGACGAAAACTGTGCTCGCACTGTCATCATTGTGCAAATGTATGCAGAGGCACCAGGCCCAGGCATCAAACTGCGCTCCGGCCGCCTACTTGCCGCCCATGCGGAGCTGACACTGTTGTTCGTCGACACCCGGCCGTCATAGCCAGCATATCCAACCCGTTACAGTACACGACAGCGATCATGCGGATGTTCTCCGCGCGCACTTGCTTGTAGCATTGACTCAATGGGGACCCGTGGCGATTGTCTGGTTGGCACTCTTTTGAGCGCGTGCCAAAGTCGAGCGCAGGAAATCGTTGGCACAATGCCGCTGCCGTCTACTCCGAAAATCAACCACAACGAACCAAAGGTGTAATCGCATGTGCGGACTGGGGATGGTCATGGAGTTCGGCGGAAAGACGCCTGATGCCGCCGCGCTGGACCGCATGTCGTCAGCCATGGTTCACCGCGGACCCGACGATCAAGGGAGTTTTATCCATGAGCATTTCGGCCTTGTCTTCAGGCGGTTGTCCATCATTGATGTAACAAACGCCGGGCATCAGCCCATGCATAGCGTTCCCGGACGATACAGCATCGTTTTCAATGGGGAGATATACAACTATATAGAGCTAAGGGCAGTCCTGGAAGGAAAGGGCTACCACTTTGTGTCCAACTCGGATACGGAGGTCCTTCTGAATGCATATATTGAGTGGAAAGAGCAGTGTCTCGAGAAGCTTAACGGCATGTGGGCTTTCATTATTACCGATGCGTATACCGGAGAATGCTTCTGCGCACGTGATCGTTTTGGTGTCAAACCGCTTTACTACCATCTATCACGAGAAAGAATACTGGTGGCATCAGAAACAAGCGCCATCCGTGCATCTGGGCTGTACAAGCCAGCTTTGGACTTGACAACTGTCAGTAGTTACCTGTTTCTCGATGAACTGGACACCACCAATGACACTTTTTACTCTGGCGTAAAAGCGCTTCCACCCGCAACGTACATGAAGATCACGGCGGATGGCAGAACTCAGCAAATTTCTTATTGGACGCTGCCGAGCGAGCGCTCAAACCAAGTGGATGTGGCCGCGATCAGGAACACTTTCCTGGACTCGGTACGGCTCAGGTTGCGGAGCGATGTCCCAGTTGGCGTGTTGCTTTCCGGGGGCCTTGACTCCACAAGCATTATCTGTGCTGCGGCGCGCGAAATTGGCGAGGGTCACGCTCTCCGGGCATATTCATACATGTCCGAGGAATTCGATGAGCGCCCGTACATCAGGGCAACCATTGAACAAACAGGGGCAACCCTCATTCCACTCGAAATTGACGACGCTCGTTTGTGGACACAGCTTCTCACCATGCTCAGATATCATGATGCTCCTGTCCACACCCCGTCGGCGTTGATCGGTTACGCCTTGTCGGGGTTGGCAAGGGAAGATGGCGTGAAGGTCATCCTGAACGGTCAAGGCTCGGACGAAGCATTCGCCGGCTACAGCAGCTACTTCGACAACTACTGGTATACGCTTCTTGCGACGGCGGACTTCCGCAGACTGCGCGACCAGTTGAGTTGCTACGGCACGTACTACGGCGTACTCATTGTGAAGCTGCTCAAGCGTGTATTTCTCAAGTACATAAGGGCATGCTTGAACAAGATATATGCGTATCGTCGTCTAGCGGAGCTCCGCCATCGCCAGATGTACCGGCGAAACCGCTTCTACAATGCAGACTTGGTGAAGGATCTTGTTGACCGTTCAGAGACATTTCGGCCGGTCGACCTGGACTCGGTCCTCGAGATGGCGATCAAGAACCAGCCGTTGCCGTTGTATCTTCGAATTGAAGATCGAAATTCCATGGCGAATTCGGTCGAGGCTCGTTTGCCATTCATGGACTACCGC
>JBOGMA010000551.1:0-2732 GCA_050746465.1 Acidobacteriaceae bacterium | reverse complement strand
GGATGAGCGCCTTCCGGTGGCTGGATGAGGTGTCGCCGGCGTATGAGGCGGTTTTGCCCAGGGATGTGCTGCAGGAAGGATTCGAGCTGGAGGGGCAGCGGATTCCATTGGTGGCGCCGAATGGGATTTTCACCCCAAAGGGCTGCGACTACCCCCTTTCCATTACCACGGTGATGAATGGTCCTTATCCGGATCGGTTCGAGGATGCGCATCGGCTCTCGTATCGGTATCGGGGTGCGAATCCGGAACATCGGGACAATGTCGGGCTGCGGAACGCAATGCGGGATAACGTGCCGCTGGTATATTTCTTCGCGGTCGCCAAGGGGCGCTATCAGGCGATCAAGCCCGTGTATGTGACGGGCGACAATCCCAAGGCGCTGACCTTCACCATCATGGCGGATGTGGCGGGAACGTTTGCTGCCATGCCGGATGCGGCAGCGGCTGACCCGACGCAGACGGAATATCGGCGTCAGTATGCGACCGCGGCGGTCCAGGTGCGGCTGCATCAGGCCTCATTCCGGGAACGGGTACTGGATGCCTACCGCACTCACTGCGCCATGTGCCGGCTCAAGCACCGGGAACTGCTGGATGCCGCCCATATCAACCCGGATTCTGACCCCGACGGGCACCCGGAAGTCTCCAATGGTCTATCCGTAAGCTTCCCCGTCAAGTAGACACTTCAAAAGTAGAACATCCGGCGACTTGTTGACGGTGTTCGACTGGCGTCAGGTCTCCGAGCGAGTCATGCGGACGTTGCTCGTTGTACTCAATCATCCACCAATAAACGGCTTCGCGCACATCATCGAGGCACAGGAACAGATGCTGGTCCAGCAGTTCTTCGCGGAACGTGCGATTGAAGCGTTCAATGTACGCGTTCTGGTTGGGCTTGCCGGGCTGGATGTACTGGATGGCCATGCCATGGGTTTTCGCCCACTGCACGAAGGCCTCGCCCAGGAACTCGGGGCCGTTGTCGGTGCGCAGTACCTGTGGCAGTCCATGCTCGCGCAGCAGCCGCTCGAAGATGCGCACCAGCCGCTGTGAGGTAATCGATGTGTCGATTTCGATATGCAGTGCCTCGCGATTGAAGTCGTCGACCACGTTGAAGGTGCGGAAGCGGCGACCGCAGGCCAGGGCGTCGGACACGAAGTCCGCCGACCACACCGTATCGGGTCGCCGCGGCACATACAGCGGCACGCGTTGCCGCTTGGGCAGGCGCCGTTTTGCGGCACGGCGCAGGTTCAGATGCATCGCCTTGTATACCCGGTAGATTCGCTTGTGGTTCCAGTCTGGTCGGCTACGCCGCAACAGCTTGCGGCACTTCCAGAAGCCCCGGCTCGGCCGGTCTTCCACCAGGCCCGCCAAGGCGGCAATGAGCTCGGCATCCCGCACCGTCCAGTCCAGCGGTGGCCGATACCAGGCCGCCCGTGACAACCCGACGCACTCACAGGACCGGCGCACCGGCCGCGCGTGTACCTCCACCAAGTACCGCACCGCCTCGCGCTGCTGCTCCGGCCCTACAGTTTTTTTGCAATGAGATCCTTCATCGCCGCGTTGTCCAGCGCCAACTCTGCGTACATCCGTTTGAGCTTGCTGTTCTCCGCTTCCAGCTCCTTGACCCGCTTCAGCTCCCGCTATCGGGGTTAATAAACTTAAAGATATTGAGCAGCCGTAGTCAGTACTGGACACAATCCGGACACAGTTTGGACACAGATAAAAATAACGCCGCTTAGAAGCGGCGTAACTCTTTGATTTATATGGCGCGCCCGGAGAGATTCGAACTCCCGACCCCCTGGTTCGTAGCCAGGTACTCTATCCAACTGAGCTACGGGCGCGTTTTCAGTAAATCTGTCAGAAAAATGCCCGTTTCCGGGCGCTTGGAAGGGCGCAGATTATCCGGGGACCCACAATCAAGGTCAAGGAAATCTGGCGGAGAGAGAGGGATTCTCCGCCAAATCACCCTACCCTGCCCGGAATACCGGGCCCTACAGGGTAAGGTGGCGCTTTATCTACCCTAAAAGAGCGGCCCACCACAATGGACCACTTATAAACGCATTACGACACGTTCCTTCCCAGTCAACCTAGCCCCCTCGTTTCCTCGTGGCAGGCTTCAAAAACTCGTCTAAAGCCATCCTGACCACCTCAGAGCGCGTGGGGATCCGGCCCAGCACCTTCTGAAGCGCAGCGCGCTTTTCGTCGACGCGCCGCTCCTGCTCGGGATCGAGCCGGACGTTGACCTGTTTGCGATCAGGGTCCATCGCGGCCTCCCGGATATGTCGGTAGTGTAAAGGCGATCCCCGGCGATGTCTAGCGAATAGACCAAACGGGTCAATATTCCTTTGCCGGTGATTGGTTGCGTATCACCAGAGGTAACTCAAATCATCTGTGCGCGGGGTTAACAATTGTGGTGGTCTGGCCGCTATTACGCTATTTTTTGATTTCTGCCAATGATTTCGCATCATAGGACTTCACGTATTCCATTGTATCGATGGTAGCTTTATATAATGTGTCCTGCTGATCAATGATGGACAGGGACTCTGTGCCATCTCTTCCTACGCCCATGTAGCATCGATATATGGGCGCCGAATCAGTAAAGATTCTAACCAAACCGTTCTCCGAATTTAGCCGGCTGATTAAAACGCGCAATGCGCGCGCAAAACATTATTGAGTAGCCCGATGTTCAAACATTTCGCGCTAAACCGCCATTACCTCGTGCCCGCGTTGGGCGGTATGAG
>JBOGMA010000550.1:0-2397 GCA_050746465.1 Acidobacteriaceae bacterium | reverse complement strand
CCCGCCGCACAATCTCGCCGTTCTGCTCCAGCGCCACCCGATCGTTCTTCAACTCCAGCGCGCCGATCAAATCTGTAACTGTGGAAGTATCAGAAAGCGCGACAAACTCGCGCTCCTTGCCGTTGATCACTAACTGCATGAATTGAATCTATCAGGCCACCCGAACCCAGGCCATTCCGCAGTCATCGCAGCAGCTCCCACAACTGCCAGATGGCCACGCCCGCCAACGCCAGCAGCACATTGAACAGCAGCGCGAACAGAAGGCCGCGTAGAGCACCGCCCCGCGGTTCCTTCGCCTCAGCCTCGTTCGTCGTCTCCGATTGCCGGCGCTTCGGAATTGCGTGATCTCTGCCAAAGATATGAGTCGCCATCCGGGGCATACCCTCCGATGTCCACCCTATCGGCCCGCAACTCGCACCGCATGAAAATCGCAGCTAAAACGCCTTGAAGTGTGCGGAATCGGGACAGCCAGAACAGTCTTCCCAAACCGGAACGACTGCCCTCAACTCAGATCCAATTGCACCTCATCCACGTAGCACCATCCCCACGTCTCGCCCGGCTCAAATGACCGGATGATCGGATGCTTCGTCTTGTGAAAGTGCTTGGTCGCATGTCGATTTTTCGATGAGTCGCAGCAGCCCACGTGCCCGCACTCCATGCACAGCCGCAGATGGACCCATCGGTCGCCTGTCTTGAGGCACTCCTCGCAGCCATCCGGCGTGCCCGGCCTCACGTCTTTGATCTGGTCAAGATGCGAACAGGTATTCATGGAATCCTTCCTCTATTTTGTCGTTGCCGCGATCAGGTCAACCTTGTGAATCTTCGGCGCTTCAGCCAGAAGCTCGGGAGCTTTCTCCATTAGCGCGGCGGCGACTTTGCCGGAGAGGTGCGCTTCGCGTCCGGACTCGGCGGCGAAAGTATCGAATATGCCGAACCCGGAAGGCCCTAGCTTGAGCGCAAACCACGTATTGGTTTGTGGTTCCGCCTCAACCAGAGGCAGAGCCGACTTGAGAAATTCCGCGACTTCACTTTCGCGACCGGGCTTCGCGCGAAGCTCCACCCACAATGCAACCTTGTCCATCATCTTCCTCCATTGGCATCGTTAGATGCGTCTGATAGAAGCCTGCAGCGCCTCCTATACTCGCATACCCTTGCGAAACTTGACTCTTGACAGTCGAGCTACTACAGTCGAAATGTCACCCGTATCACGTTCAGAGGCGAGTTAAGCAGTATATGCAGACCCATCCTTATACATGGAACTACCTCCCGCTGCTGATTCAGATCATAGTGGCCGTGGGCCTCGGCTGCGGAATGGCGCTGGTCTCCTGGTTCATAGGACGCCATCGCAATTCCAAAACCAAGCTCGCCGCTTACGAGTGCGGAGTGCCCGCTGAAGGCGACGCCCGCGGACGCTTCTCCGTCCGCTTCTATATGGTGGCCATGCTCTTCATCCTCTTCGACGTGGAAGCGGTCTTCATGCTGCCTTGGGCCATCATCTACCGGCAGCTTCCCCACATCACTGGTTCCCGCTTCTTCGGCTTCTGGGAGATGCTCGTTTACCTAGGCTTCGTGCTGGTCGGCTTCTTCTACATCTGGAAAAAAGGCATCCTCGAGTGGGCCTCAGAAAAAGGTGACCTCTAGAACGAATGACCATGCCGGATAAAGAAAGTGTTCTTCAGGCTCAGGCGCAAAACCGGGCCGTCTCTTCCCTCCTGGCCGCTTTGCCGGACGCAATCCTCGACGCCGTCTACGACCACAACGAGCTGACCCTCACCATCGCCAAAGACTACATCCGGGACGCCGCCCGTGTGGTCCAACAGTCCGGCTACAACTTCCTTGAAGACGTGACCTGCGTCGATTGGTATCCGAGCGAGCCGCGCTTCCACGTCGTCTACCACATCCTTTCGCACTCGCTTAAAGAGCGGGTCCGCCTGGTCGCGCAGGTCGATTCCGTCGACCCATCCATCGAGAGCATCACCGCCGTCTGGCGGTCGGCCAACTTTTACGAGCGTGAGGTTTGGGACCTCTTCGGCGTCCGCTTCAACGGCCACCCCAACCTGCGCCGCATCATGATGCCCGACGAATGGAAGGGTCATCCGCTGCGCAAAGACTATCCCGTGGAGGGCTACCGCTGATGCTGAGCGTACTGTCCGCACCGGGTTCAATTTTGCAGTTGGGGGGATGCTGATGGACGACATGCCGCATTTCGTAGCCACCTCCACGCTGCTTGAGCCACGCCCTGAGGAAGGCTCCAAAGACAGGACCATGGTCCTCAACATGGGACCGCAGCACCCCTCCACCCACGGCGTTCTCCGCCTGGTTATCGAGATCGACGGCGAGACGGTGCTCAAGGTCGTTCCGGACATCGGCTACCTGCACACCGGGATCGAGAAGACC
>JBOGMA010000549.1:0-4598 GCA_050746465.1 Acidobacteriaceae bacterium | reverse complement strand
CTGTAGGAGCGGGTAGTCGCGATTGTTGATGGCTGAGACGGTGAGGCGTCCGATGCCCGGCCAACTGAAGATGGTTTCGGTGACGATGGCGCCCGCGAGGAGCGCCCCGAATTGCAGGCCCAGCAGCGTGATGATGGGGATGAGCGCGTTTCGCAAGGCGTGTCGGTAGATGACGACGCGTTCGGGCAGGCCTTTGGCGCGGGCGGTGCGGATGTAGTCCTGGCCTAGCTCTTCGAGCATGGCGGTGCGGACCATTCGGGTGAGGATGGCGGCGAGCGCGCTGCCCATGGTGACGGCGGGCAGGATGAGATGGGCGAGGCCGCCGGCTCCGCTGACCGGGAGCCATCCGAGCTTGATGGAGACAACCAATATAAGGATGGGGCCGAGGGCGAAGGCTGGGAATGAGAGGCCGAGTAGGCTGGTGAAGCTGAGCAGGCGGTCCTGCCAGCGGTCGCGATGGAGCGCGGAGGCGATTCCGGCGGGAATGGAGAGCAGGACGGCGATGATGAGCGCGGCTACGGTCAGCTCAACCGTATAAGGATAGCGGGTGAGGACGAGGTGCGTGATGGAGTCGTTGAGGCGGAGCGAAGTACCGAGATTGCCGTGGAGGACTCCGGCCCAGTAATCGAAATATTGCGTGTGGAGCGGCAGATCGAGTTTGTAGGCGTGGCGCAGGGCGACGATGTCCGCCGGACGCGCCCCTTCGCCGAGCATCTGCTCGACGGGATCGCCGGGAACAAGATGGATGAGGATGAAGACGATGGAGACGACCAGCCACACGACCGGAACGGTGTAGACCAAACGGAAGAGCAGCGCCCGGACCGCGGGGGAGATTCGCCTCTTTCTGGGAGAGCCATTTGCAGAGGGCGCGGACGCAGAGGTCAGGGGTGATTCATCGCGCGCTGCCTGGAGAGAGGGCATACCGCAACAATATCAGCCGGCGCTTTCGAGCATTGGCTGGCTGGTGGTTTCAATGCGGACGCGGCTGACGCGGTTGCCGCTCATTTCGAGGACGGTGAAGCGGCGACCCTCGTATTCAAAAGATTCGCCGCCACGCGGGATGTGCCCGAGTCGGGTGAGGATGAATCCGGCAAGCGTTTCAACGCCGCCCTGGCGGGGCAGGCTCCAGCGCATCTGGGTTTCGAGGTCGCGGAGGTTGACGCTGCCGTCCAGCACGAGTCCGCCGGAGGCGGTGGTGAGGACCTTTTTAGAGGCAATGTCGAATTCGTCTTCCACTTCGCCGATCAACTGCTCGATGGCGTCCTCGACAGTGACGAGGCCGGCGGTGGATCCGTACTCATCGACGACGATGGCCAGATGGCGGCGGCGCTCCTGGAATTCATGGAGCAGGTCGAGGACAGGTTTGGTTTCCGGTACGACGAGGACTTCGCGCATGACCTGGCGAAGTCGCAGCTCGACGAAGGGTGTTCCGCTGAAGCGGGTGCGGGCCGAGGCGCGGAAGTGCATGAGGCGCGAGATGTCCTTGGAGTAGACGACCCCGACGATGAACTCCGGGCCGCGCGCCGGGTCATAAACGGGGACGCGGGAGTGCTGCTCGTCAACGATGCGGGCGCTGGCTTCCTCGACGAGCATGTCGAAAGGAAGGGAGAAGATGCGCTGGCGCGGGGTCATGATTTCGCGTGTCGGAACGCGATTGATTTCAACAGCGCGGTGGATGAGGGCTTCCTGATATTCGGGAAGCATGCCGGTGCGGCGCGCTGCGGTGGCCATGAGCTTGAGCTCTTCGGGCGAGTGGACGGTGGCGGTTTCATGCGCGACGGGAGTGCGGAAAAGCCGCAGAACCAGTTGCGCCGAGCCATTCATGAGGCGGATGGCGGGACGGGTGAGACGGATGAAAACATCCATCGGGCCGGCGACAGCCACCGCAACCTGCTCGGACTTGCGGAGAGCCAGCGCCTTGGGGACCAGTTCGCCAAGCAACACCTCAAAATAGGTGATGACGGCGAAGGCAATTGGCACGGCAATGAGGTGGGCGTAAATGTGGGAATGAGGCAGGCCGCCCATCCACGATTCGAAGACTTCGGCAAGGACCGGTTCGCCGATCCAGCCAAGAGCAAGGCTGCAGAGAGTGACGCCAAGCTGCACGGCGGGCAGAAATTCGTCCAGGTGCTCCTGAAGGTGGCGGACGAGGCGCGCTCCGGGGCGGCGTTGGGCAATGAGCTGCTCAATCCGAGTCTGGCGCACGCTGACGAGAGCCAGTTCAGCCGCCACGAAGAAGCCATTGCCCAGGATGAGCACGATGATGGCGACTCCGCGAAAGAGGAGGAACTCGAACATCAGATACAGGGTACAGGGAAATGAGCGTTCAGCGTTCAGCGATCAGCGTTCAGGAAAAACGAGCGATCGCTGCTTTTCTCACGGCAGCTTGCAGCAGTCTTCCTTCGCGGGAGGGCCCTGGTTGCTGGCGTCGAGTTCGACTTTCCAGGAGCCGTTGGATTGCTTTTTCCAGACGGTCATGTAGCGGCCGGTGGTGACAATGGGGGCTCCGTCGCGGTCTTTGGAGTGGCCGGTGTAGATTCCCCAGGTGAAGCCCATGTCTCCGGAGGCGCTCATGCGTCCGCCTTCGGGAGTCCAGGCGAGCTGGTACTGGCTCGGAGACCAGTCGGCGCTGGCGGCGATGGCGGCTTGTCCAATGATGGGAGCTTTGCCATTGGAGAGCGTGACCCCGTCGGGCGCGAACCATTTGGCGAAAGCGGCTCCGCCGCCCTGGGCGGTGTCGTGGGCGAATTTGGCTTCGAGACTATAGAGGAAGGCGACCTGCGGCGTGAGTCCCGGATTGGTGAAGGGATTAGCCGCGGGCGCGGGCTTCGTCAGCGGGTCGAGCGGGAGCTGTGCGCCGGCAAGCGGGACGGCGAGAAGGAGAACGAGAAGTGGGAGGATGCGGCGCATGGATTCGTCTTTCATGCTAGCAGCGGGGCGGATCGCCCGCACCCGGTAGGGCTGGCCGTATATTCTGTTCCGATGATGATGCGCAAATGTTTTCTGCCTTGTGTTGGTGTCTGCGTTTTGATGCTTGCCGCCGTTGCTGTTTTCGCACAGCAGCCAAACGCGCAAAATCCTGAAGCCACCGAAGTGTGGAAGCCTGTGCCCAGGATTGTGACGCCGGGAGCAAGCGACGCGGCGCCTCCATCTGACGCCATTGTGCTCTTTAACGGCAGGAATCTCGACCAGTGGGTTTCGGCCCAGGACAAGTCTCCGGCAAAGTGGATTGTCGCCGGTGGCGTGTTGACTGTGAGCAAAGCCGCTGGAAACATTGAGACCAGGCGCACCTTCCGCAATTACCAGCTTCACATAGAGTGGAAGATTCCTAAGAACATCACTGGAAGCGGCCAGGCGCGCGGCAATAGCGGCGTGTTTCTCGCCTCCACCGGTCCAGGCGATGCCGGCTATGAGTTGCAGGTTCTTGATTCGTACCGCAACAAGACCTATGTCAACGGACAGGCCGGCAGCATTTACAAGCAGAGCCCTCCCTTGGTGAATCCCGCCCGCAAGCCTGGGGAGTGGCAGTCTTACGACGTAGTGTGGACCGCGCCGCGTTTCAACGCCGATGGATCGCTCGAATCTCCGGCGTATGTAACAGTCTTCATGAACGGCGTGCTGGTGCAGAACCATTTTCAGCTCAAGGGGCAGACACTGTATATCGGCAAACCGTTCTATAAGCCGTACGATCGGGCGCCCATCAAGCTACAGGCGCATGGCGACCCCAGCCAGCCAATCAGTTTCCGGAATATCTGGGTTCGGGAACTTCCTTAGCAATGCCACGGATTCGACGGCAGCCTCATAGCTGCGCCGCGGGCTCCTGGAATGTCGAGGATGCGGAAAGAGCCGTTTGTAAGTTGGTATACTGGGAAATGTTTCGGGTGAGGCTTTTTGAGGCTCCTTGCTGAGCGAAGTCCGTCGCCTGACACTTGCCATACCCGGTTCCCCGCATGGGCAAATTACTCGATACGATCCACTCGCCCGCTGACATCAAGGGGCTCTCCATTCCGCAACTGGAAGCGCTCGCACAGGAAATTCGCGAGCGGCTGATACTTACGCTTTCGAAGACGGGCGGGCACCTGGGTCCGAACCTGGGTGTGGTGGAGCTTACGCTGGCTCTGCACTACGTCTTCGACACTCCGCACGACAAATTTGTATTTGACGTCAGCCATCAGGCCTACGTCCATAAGCTGCTTACGGGACGGCGGGAGCGGCTTGGGACCATCCGGCAGCCGGGCGGGCTGAACGGTTTTATGTTGCGCACGGAGAGCGAGCACGACGCTTATGGGGCAGGCCATGCCGGGACGGCGCTTTCCGCGGCGCTGGGAATGGCGGTGGCTCGGGACCTGGCCGGCGGCAGGGAACACGTGATTGCGCTGGCCGGAGACGCGGCCTTTACGAATGGGATTTCCTTCGAGGCGCTGAACAACATTGCCGACAACACCAAGCGGCTGATTGTGGTGCTGAATGATAACGAGTGGTCGATTGACCGCAATGTGGGCGCGATTGCGAAGTATCTGCACAAGATTGTGACGAACGAGCGGGTGTCGCACCTGCACGACAGCGCGGCGAAGTTGCTGGAGCGCGTGGGCGGCAAG
>JBOGMA010000548.1:0-3423 GCA_050746465.1 Acidobacteriaceae bacterium | reverse complement strand
CGCGCGCACTTGCGGAAAGAACTGGAGAAGCTGCGCAAGGCCAAGGCTGCCTTTGCAAATGTGCCGCGCGAGGCACAACGCGAAGCGATCTGGGTTGAGCCGAAGCTGGTGGTGGAGGTAAATTTTGCGTCGTGGACAGGGAGCGGCATGGTCCGTCAGGCGTCTTTCCAGGGGATTCGTGAGGACAAGGATCCAAAAGAAGTGGTGCGCGAGGAGGCGACCTCCATCGCCAAGCCGGAGCGAAAGCCGCAAGGCGTGAGGCATGTGTCACAGGCGCGGAGCAGTGTGCCCGCAAAGAGCAATAAGGATGAAGCCGGAGTAGACGGTGTTCGGTTGACCCATCCGGACAAGATACTGGACGAAGAAACGCGACTTACTAAGTTGCAGTTAGCCAGGTATTACTCGGCTGTGGCTCAGGTCATGCTCCCGCATATCTCAGGGCGTCCATTGAGCATCGTGAGATGCCCTGAGGGCAGCGGTAAGCCATGCTTCTTCCAGAAGCATATTGGTGCGGGACTGCCCGAAGGTGTCGGCAGCGTCCCCGTGAAAAGCAAAAGCAGCGGTACGACAGAGCAGTACATCACCATCGACTCGGCGCAGGGACTGATTGGGCTGGCCCAGATGGGCGTATTGGAAATTCATCCATGGGGCTCGCGCAATGATTCCATGGAGAAGCCAGACCAGATCATCTTCGATCTTGATCCTGATGCCGAGATTGAATGGCAACAATTGGTCTCGAGCGCATTCGAGGTCCGTGATTTGCTAGCGCAGCTCAAACTGGAAAGCTTTGTGAAATCGACCGGCGGCAAGGGAGTCCACGTAGTGGCGCCAATTGAGCCGCGGCTCGGCTGGGCCGAAGTAAAGGAGTTCGCCCACAGTTTTGTGCGGATGATGGAATCATCGAATCCAAAACTGTACCTGACCAAGATGACGAAGGCCGCGCGAAAGGGAAAGATTTATCTCGATTACCTGCGCAACGAGCGTGGCGCGACGGCTGTGGCGCCCTACTCTCCGCGTGCGCGCAAAGGAGCGCGGGTTGCTATGCCCCTGAGTTGGAACGAATTGAAGAAGGGCAGCAAACCCGAATTTGCGGTTGCGAACTTCGACGATTGGAAAGCGCGGCTCAAACGCGATCCCTGGGCAAAGATGGAGACATCGCGGCAAACGCTGACGAAGCAGGCAATGGGCGCGGTCGGCGAGTTTGCTGCTTAGTGAATGCTGGTTATGGATCAGCCGCGCTTGCTGCCGAGATCGCGTAGCGCCATTTTCGCCGCGTGATAGCCGCACATTCCGTGAACCCCTCCGCCAGGCGGAGTTGAGGCGGAGCAGAGGTAAATCTTCGGGTCGGAAGTTGCGTAGGCCCGCAGCGTAGGCCGAAATAGGAGCTGACGTGCCGTCATCGCGCCGCCGCTCACGTCGCCTCCAATCAGATTGGCGTCTGCAGCTTCGAGATCGGCAGGCGTGAAGACCCGGCGGTGAAGCACGCACTCTCGGAACCCCGGTGCAAAGCGTTCAATCTGGTTTTCAATCCGCTCCGTCATATCAATGCGCGACGCGTTGGGAACATGACAGTAGGCCCATGCGGTATGTTTCCCGGCAGGCGCTCGCGTCGGATCGAACAAGCTGGGCTGCGAGAGAAGAACAAATGGTTTTTCGGCGACGCGTCCGCGAAACATCTCATTTTCGGAGTGGACAATTTCCTCAAGTGTTCCACCCAGGTGAACAGTGGCGGCGAGTCCGCAGTCGAATGCCTTCCATGGAATGGGTTGCGAAAGCGCGTAATCAATTTTGAATGCGCCGGGACCAGGTTGAAACTTGTTGAGCTTCTGGTTGAACTCGGGTGTGAGGCGTCCAGCGGCAATTTTCTGAAGGTGCTGCGGCGGAACATCGCAGAGCGTGAGCGCATCGGGTAGTTCCGCCATCGATCCGATGCGCCGGCCCCTGTGGAGGGTACCGCCGTGCGATTCCAATTCCGCCAGCAGCGCGTTCGTGATACTTTGCGCGCCTGCTTTCGGAATGGGCCACCCGATGGCATGCGCCGCAATCGTCATCACCAGACCAACGGCGGCGCTGGCGGGCGAGTCTAGGCTGAGATACGAATGCGCGGCCAAACCCGCAAAGACGGCTCGGGTACGAGCGTTATGGAATTGGCTTTCTGCAAAATATCGTGCGGGCTGCATTGCCTTGATTCCGAAACGGGCAAGCATCAATGGATGCCGCGGCAGGTGCAGAACCGGACCAAGAATTTCTTCAGCCAACGCGGGCCATTGCTCCGCCAGCGGCTGAAAGAGATCGCGCCAGCGCGTCCGGTCTTCGCGCAAATAATTCAGTGTCGGCTCGATCTCGCGCCGTAACAGCACCGCCGTTCCGTCATCGAACGGATGCGCGAGGGCCGCCGGCGAATGGATCCATTGGAGTCCGCGCTGCGCGAGGGGCAGCGTTCCGAAAAATGGGGACCCCGCAGCCATGGGATGAACCGCGGAGCCAAAGTCGTGTAGGTAGCCGGGCAGCGTAAGCGGCATAGTGCGCGCTGCGCCTCCCGGCTGTTGCTCGGTCTCGTACACATCCACGGCGAGGCCGGCCTGTGCGAGAACAATCGCGGCGGAGAGGCCGTTCGGTCCGGAGCCGATGACGGAAGCGCGTTCCATGGCTAATTTGATTGAATCACGCCAGAGCGAATCTGGAAGATCACAATTAAAATTCTGACCATTCTTCCCCTAATGCGGTATGGGGGCTCGGATTGGGGTTTCGCCACCGCGGCGCAGCGTTTATATTGGGTTTTCCATTCCATTCGCAGGAGATCCCATGCGTTCCGGACTCGTTGTTGCCACCGCCGCTGTTTTCCTTCTCGCTTCGTCCGGCTTGAGTGGCCAAGCCACCTCGCATTCCTCACCCGCGCCCGACTCATCGTCGAGTCTTGCGGCGAACCACGGCGTAGGAGATTCGCTGCAAACCGCGCCACCGCTGGCACATCTTTCACCCGCACTGCGGCGTGCTGATGTGGCGGCTGCCATGCGCAAGGTGGGGGACTGGGAAATGACGCGGTCAAAGCCGTATTTCAGCCGTGACTGGACCTTCGCTGCGCTCTATGCCGGGTACATGGCCGCCGCTAAATCTATTCCTGATCCCGCGTATGAGCAAGCGATGCTGACCATGGGCAATCAGTTCAACTGGACAACAGGTCCTCGCAAAGCTCTTGCCGACGATCAAGCGGTCGCGCAGACCTATCTTGGCCTTTACCGTGACTATCGCGAGCGGCGGATGATTATCCCCGTTATAGAGCAATTCGATGTCTTGATGAAGCAGCCTGACGATCCTGCTAAACCGGTGTGGTGGTGGTGCGACGCCCTGTTTATGGCGCCTCCCGTGTGGGCACGGCTGTAAGGCGCGACCGGTGACAAAGACTACTTGAACTACATGGAC
>JBOGMA010000547.1:0-6944 GCA_050746465.1 Acidobacteriaceae bacterium | reverse complement strand
AGCCGCTTCTGACTCAACTCCTGGCCTTTCCGATTGCTGTTCTTTTAGGTGCTGTACTTCTGATTTGTGCAGCGAGATATTTTGCTGCGCCGGAGCCGCCAGAACCTCTTCCGTATGTTCGATGATGCCGGTGCTGCGTGGTCGCGACCACAGCGAGCCGACGACAGGATGCATGCCGCTGGCGGGTTGCAGCACTCCCGCGGCCAGACGATGCAGATAGCCGTTCATGCCTGCACCATTTCGAGATAGAGAGCGCGGCGCTGCGCGCTGAGGGACAGTATCTGTTGCTCGGACCAGCCATAGGCCGTCGCCAGCGTGTGTACTTCTGCGAGAAGATGGTGCGCGCGCGCGTCGATTTCCGCCCACAGCCATGCGCTGATATCGAGCGGCTCTTCCCATCGATGACCGCAGCCTGCGCAGGTGAGCTCGATGAGAGATTCGGCAAGTGGATCGGCTGTCGCCAGGCGATCACCCACATTGTCGAGATCATTAAGCGAGACGTCCCCGCCTTCGAGGCAGCATTGGCGCAGCAGCGAGAGCGCGGCCGTTTCCACGTCGTGATCCCCGGCGATGGCGGCCAGGTCGCGGCTGTTGGGCAGGCGGAAAATGCGGCCGCCAATCTCGATCCGCGTGTCTGCCCCGGGTGCGGCCTGACGGAAGTTTTCGGTATCCAGTGAAAATTCGAGATGCTCTTTGCACTCCGGGCAGGCGATCCATCCTTCGAATACTGGTCCGAAGCAGGCGTGGCGCAGCGCGGCGAGCGCGGCGTTGCGCTGTCCGAGCGGCCACTCAGCCAGCGCGGAGTACGGCTCGCCGGGAAGCGCGGCATTGAGCGCGAGCAAGCCCCGGTCAATGGGGTGCAGGTCGGAGCCGCGCTCCCACAGATCGAGGAGGTCGAGATTGGACAGCGGTTTCATGGCGCGAAATCAGGTTGAGCGGCTACAACAATTCCTGAGTAACTGTGTCCCGAAGTCCTTGCACTCAAGTCGATGCGACCCTCAGGGAGCAGCGACCTTGTACAAAAATGAAAAAGCCACAGCAACTCACGAATTGCCTTAGGTGCTGATGGTGCTGAGTGCTGGCTCCTGTGGCTCGGTGACGCTGGTGTCGCGTTCCCAGCCCTCGTTCTCGATCTTGATGTGCTCGATTGCGATCGCATTGGCGTTGGCGTCCAGATCGGGCATGGCCTGATACTCGGAAACCCAGCAGCGATAAATTTTGTAGGCGATGACGAGCTGGCCTGCCTCGTTATAGAACTCGAGGTAGATGTCCTTGCGGAAGTTGGCCAGCGAGACTTCGGAGCCAAGCGCCGCGCCGTAGTTCCAGACGAGACCGGCCCAGTCGTGGAAAGCCATGTCCTGGGTGAGTCCGCGTTCGAGGGTAATGGCCTCGTACTTGGTGCGTCCCGGCGATTTGTGCGAGGTGGATGGGTCCCCGCCGGCGCGGTGCTCGACCACCTCGGTGCTCCGTTTGAGACCGGTGAGCTTGCTGCCCCCGTACACATATTTGCCGTCCCACTTGATGCGGAATTTGTGGTTTTTGTAAGGGTCAAGGCGCTTTGTATTGACTGAAAATGGAGGCATGGCGTTGTCCTCGAATTCGCGTTATTAAGAAAGCCTGGGCCGGAGCTTCAGGACTGAAGCTGTCCTGCCATCTGCTGAATCTGGATGACGACAAACTCCGCGGGATATAACGGCGCGAAGCCGACGGTCACGTTGACGATTCCCTGGTCGATGGTGAGTTGCGGATTATTTTCCGAGTCGCATTTGACAAAGTAAGCCTGCGAAGGCGTGGTGCCCTGGAAGGCTCCCTGAAGGAAGAGACCCTGCATGAATGAGCCGATGTTCATGCGGAGCTGCCCCCAGAGCGTTTCGTCATTGGGCTCAAAGACCGCCCACTGCGTGCCTTCGTAGAGGCTGGACTCAAGGAAGAGCGCGAAGCGGCGAATGGGAACATATTTCCATTGCGATGCTGCGGCATCGCTGCCCTGCAGAGTGCGCGCGCCCCACACCACGTTTCCATAGGTGTGGAACTGGCGCAGGCAGTTAATGCCCTGCGTGTTGAGCGTCCCGTTCTGGATGTCGGTGAGGTTAGCCTGCAGGCCCTGGATCCCAGTAAGGCTGGCGTCGATCCCGGCGGGCGCTTTCCATACCCCGCGTGCGGCGTCCGTCGCTGCGTAGATGCCGGCGACGAATCCGCAGGGCGGGCACGCGCGCGGGCGGCTGCCGGCAAGCGGGTCAGGCGCGGAGACCCACGGAAAATAAAGCGCCGAGTTGGCTGAATACTGGCCGATGATCTGGCTGGCCGGCCCGCTGGAAAGTTTGGTGTAGGTGGCGTCCTGCGCGCAGTCGACAATGTAGAACGCGCGAGGATTTCCTGCCGTCGGATTGGAACCGCCGCAGTAGCCCTGCAGCGAGGACACGGTTGATCCATCCGCTTCGCCCGGAACGCACAGCAGGTTGAAAGGCGGCACAAGGCTGTTGAGCAATTGGAGTCCGTAGAGGTTGCCGGAGCCGTCGAGCGCTCCAGTGACGTTAAGCGCTGTGGCGAAGGCTCCGCC
Source organism: Acidobacteriaceae bacterium (assembly GCA_050746465.1). Lineage (GTDB taxonomy): Bacteria > Acidobacteriota > Terriglobia > Terriglobales > Acidobacteriaceae > Silvibacterium. The sequence goes on along the minus strand of JBOGMA010000547.1, from coordinate 4,384 downwards.
GCTACTGTCGAGCGTGGGGTCGAGCACGATGCCGTCATAACCGCCGGAGAGGAACGCGCCGGTGAGCGGTGCAGCCGCAGTGGAAGAGAGCGCGGCGGGCGCGGTATGGTTCAGTGCCGCGGTGGCAACCCCTGCGGCGGAAACGGTGACATAGCTGGAGTCGTTGTTGAGAACGCTCGTCATATAGCGGGGATCTCCAGAGACGACCGAGAGGTTGTTATAAGTTTCGACCAGCTTGACGATCCCGCCTGTGGACGCGAGATAGATGTTGAGACTGAAGCGCGTTCCGGTCGGATCCATTGTGGCCGATTGCGGCGTGGCGCTGATGGCGAGGGTGTTGCCCCATGCTCCCGGATTTCTGGCTTTGAAGGTGAAGCCGAGCGTGCTGCTGGACGGTTGGTAAATGGTAGCGGAAGCAGCCGTTGCTGCTGGCACGCTCGCTCCGTCTTCGTCGTTGCCGCCGGAGAGCGTGAAGTAGCCCGGTGCGGGAATTGCGGTGGGTGTGCCGGTCTCGGCGACCGCCACAATCTTTGAGTCAATGGACGCGATGGTGGTCAGCTCGACGTCGGAGAACGTTTCAGCGATGCTGAGCGGCGCGCCCGACGGAGCATAGACGACATAGAGATTGAACTTGGTGGGCGCGCTTCCTGCGGCGATCTGGATTGCGTATGAGTCGGCCCACGTGCCGGGTGCTTTGGCGGTTATTGTGAGTGACCCGCCGCTTACGGGAATCGAGACCGAGGCGGTGGTTGGCGCCGTCCCGCTAGCCGAGGAAAGAGCGGCCATCTGCGCAATGCGCACAATCCAGGCCTGCTGGCCTCCGTTGGCGAAGAACTGATTGACCGCGTAGCCGAGCAAACTGTTTTGATTCAGGCCGCCGTATTGGCTCTGAAAGTCGAGCCAACTCTGGACGAGGACGGCGCGATCGGTGGGACCCTGCTGCGCCCAGCCCACGAAGGCCGCGATGGAAGTGGCCACTCCGGTGATGGTGTGAACGCCGCTGGGAAGCTCCTGGATATACACGCCGGGGTAGGTAAATGCAGACATAGTGCATCCTCCTTGATTTGCATGAGGCCCGAAGCGAGACGGATCTTGGGAATGCGAAAGCGCAGGAAGACGGAAAAAGTTGGACGTCGCTCTATCCGGCTTCAGAAATGGATGGATCGCACTTGCAGCTCAACGCCGGCGAACCGTATCCGCGGATGCGGACGGCCATTTGGTTCGTGCGGACGACCCGGAATTATTTTTCTCTCAAGGTTGTGGGTTTCACTTCAGAGAGGACCCGAAGTCCGCTCCGCCTGCACGTTCGCAATAGTGTGAGAACGGCTGAATCCGTATCAATGGAATTTTCAGCTTTGGAGTTAAGCCTGTTCTTGTTCTCAATCCACTGATTCGGGAAGAAGGAACTCTTCAGTGTGGAGGGCAGACTACACCGGCATGTAGGAGCGTGTCCAGAAAAAGTTTGAGGATTTTTCAGCGGCAGCGAGACCGCTACCCGAGTGGCGTCGGATGACCAGGGATTCCGTACCTGGTCCCTGCTTTTCTGACCGCTGAACGCTGATCGCTGTCTCTCTCACCGCCGCCCAAAATACGGCTGAATCATCTGCCCCTGCGGCTGGTACGGCTCAATCGAGAGCAGGTTCCCAAGCACGGTGCGCTCCTGCGGCGTGAACTGCGCTCCATAGCCTGAGTGCAGCATTTCGCGCCGCTCGTCGGGAGGCATCTGCCGAAGGTCGCGGAACGCCTGCCGCACTATCCGCTGCCGCGCCGGAGGCATCTGGCTCAGCGCCTGCGATGCTCCCCGAACCTCCTGCTGGCGTTCTGGCGAAAGGCGCTCGAAGCTCTCCATCCGATCAAGCATTCGGCGCTGCTGCTGAGGCGGACGCCGATCGAACTCGTGCAGCCGCTGAATCAGCCGCTGCTGCTGCCGCCGGGGCAGACTTTGAAATCCTGGCTGCCGCCGCAATGCATCCGCCTGCTGCCGTGGAGAAAGTTCGCGATGCGTCTGCCACCACGCCGGCAAATGCTCCTGCCCGCGCCGATACGCAAACTGTCCTCCCGTCCGCCCCGTCTGCCGCATCGGCTGCGCTTCGCGCGTCTCCCGCCCAGGCTCCTGCGGCCTTGCGTCACGGTTGTGGTTCTCCGGCCGGCCTTGCTCCTGCTGTCCGCGATGCTCATGGGACTCCTGCGACTGGAATCCGCGCGCGCCGCCGCGCCCGCCGTCCCGATGATGCGGGCTGCTCCAGCATACCGACGGACCCACGATCAGCAAGGCGGATACAACGCTGCCTATCAGCCACCTGGCGGGGCCGCTCGAGTTGTTCCCTGCGCGCATGAGCATGTTTCTTCGTCCAACCAAGGCCCAAAAACTGGTCCGGAAAATTACAGCAATATCAACAATCTAGACGTCATCTATAAATTCAAACCTGAACTCTAGTGGCTGCCCGCTCCCGCCGCCCCCGACCCGCCGTCCGTCTGGTCCAGCGAGTCCATCTGCTGGAATAACTGCGCATTCTGGTCCAATGACTGCAAGTCGCGGATTGTGGCCGAAGAGGTCGACGGGGTCACCGTCGTCGTCGGGTGACTCGCCAATCCCGCATACGTCCCTCCGCCAATCAGCATCAGCAGAGCCAGTGCGCCCATCGCCAGCGCCTGCATCTGGTGGTTGGAACGAAACGCCAGCCGTGCCCGCATCCGCTCCAGCCATCCGGCCGGCGGCGCGGCACGCTCCTCGCGAATCCGCGCCGCCATCCTCGCATCAAAGAACGGCGATGGCTCCACGTCCTCCCAGCCGTCCAGTGCCGTCATCGCCGCTTGCAGTTCAGCCAGTTCCTTGCGGCAATCCGTGCAGCTATCCACATGCGCACGCACCGCTGGCGAAACCCGCTCAGGATCCAGCAGCAGGTCCGGAAGCGCCTTCTTAAACTCGGTTTGCAATTTCTGGCAGATCATCATTTCCTCATAATTTCCAATAAGTTAAGCAAAATCCTTCAATCTTTCCCGCAACGTTTGATAGGCCCGGAACAGCAGCGACTTCGTAGCCGACTCACTCAGCTTCAGCACCTGGCCAATTTCCTTGTAGTCCAGGTCCTGATATTTGTGCATCAGCACCGCCATCCGCTGCCGCTCTGGCAGCGCCATTACATGCTGCCGAATCGCCCGCATCCGCTCGCCCCGAACCAGGTCCTCTTCCACCGATGCCGTCGCATCCGCTACATCGGGAGTTGTTCCCGTTTCCGGGTCTGGTTGGTCCAGATAAACATTCTGCGCCGTCCGCTCGTACCTGGTGTCCCGCGCATGGTTCACGCCAAGGTTGGTGGCGATCCGGTACAGCCAGGTCGTAAATTTCGCCTCTGCCCTGTAGGTCGCCCGCGACCGGTAAACCCGCAGAAAAACCTCCTGCGCCAGCTCCTCGGCCACTGCCTGGTTATGCACCATGCGGTACATAAAATTAATCATCGGCCTGCGATACTTCTCAATCAGAATGTCGAACCCGGCATCCTCGCCCTCGCGCACCCGCAGCATGATCTCCGCATCGCTCACGCCGCTCCAGTCGCCTGTCACCCGGCGGCGCACAGCGTCAGCCTGCAGATGAGCAGCGGAAAGCGGCCGGTCGAGCGCAATCGTAGCCATATCTTCCTCAACCCCGTTTTCCTCATCAGGTTGCGGTTCAATAGCGGAGTTTTCGTCCTCCAGGCCGGACCCGGAGGGATCCCCGGTCGCGCCGGAGCGCACATTGGGATCAGAGGCCGGGGCTGGGTCACGAGGCTTCATTCTGCGCGTAAACCGATTGTATCTGTTGCGCCTTGAACGCTGTTCGCTGAGCGCTGAACGCTGCATTTGGCTCGCCCCGAGCCGGAATGATACTCTGAACAAGTTCCCACCCAGGGCATGGGCGATTAGCTCAGTTGGTTAGAGCGTTCCCTTCACACGGGAGAGGTCTGGGGTTCGAGTCCCTAATCGCCCACCATTTCAGCAAAATCTCAGAGCACGCATCCTGCCTTCAGTACGGGAATGGCGGTGTAGGCGTCGTCGGCACAGATGGAAGAGTTGGTTGGTGCTGGCTGGTCGCCATGTGGATACCCACAATCGCGATCGCAGCGGCGCCCCCAATCGCTGCGCCAATGAACACCTTATCCGCCAATGGCATCTTCGAGTTCGCCACAATGGCCTTCGTCTGCGACTCCGTCAGCGGCTGCCCGGTCACCTGCGCCAGCTTGTCCACCAGCACCGACACCGATTCGTCGAACTGCCGGTCGCGTCGGCTCTTGGTTCCAATGGCCCGTACATTCGCCCTCTCCGTCCACAGCACCGCATTCGTTTTCGGGTCGCGAACCGTAAGAACCACCTGCGGATTGTAGGACACGATGTCATGCGTGCCGGA
>JBOGMA010000546.1:0-3937 GCA_050746465.1 Acidobacteriaceae bacterium | reverse complement strand
CTTCTCATCACTCGGATTGCCGGGGCTGAACGGCTTCCCCGGTGAATTTCTCATTTTCAAAGGATCGTTCCCGCTGGTTACGTGGGCAACATCGCTTTCGTTCATCGGATTGTTTTTCACTACGGTTTTCTTCCTCGTGTTTCTGGAGCGAGTTTTCTATGGTCCGGTGAACCAGCGTTGGAGCGCTATGCCTGATCTCACGACCGGGGAACGATTGGTGCTGCTGCCGGCGATTGGGTTGATGTTCGTTCTCGGGTTTTATCCGCAGCTGATTGTGGGCGCGATGAACAGCACGGTTGTACAACTCGTTTCCCAGGTGAGGTTCTAGACGATGCTTGCCTGGTCCATTTACGTCTCGTTTATCGGCGCTGTGGCGCTGATGCTGCGGCCCAAGGCGAGCGCGCGCATGTCGCGGCTGGTTGCGCTGATCGCGTCCATCGTCAGCCTGGGCATCATCGTTGCAGGAACCATTCGATTCACTCCCGGCACGCTGCTCACGGTGGTTCGCGTTCCGTGGATACCCTCGCTTGGCATTGAATATCACCTTGCCGTGGACGGTATCAGCCTTGTCCTGCTGCTGCTTTCCGGAATTGTTGGCGTGGCGGGCGTGCTGTTTTCGTGGAATATCGAGAACCGTCCGTCTGAATTTTTCGCGCTCTATCTCACGCTCATTGGGGCCGTTTACGGGGTCTTCCTCAGCTTCGATCTATTCCTGTTTTTTGTGTTTTACGAGCTGGCGATTATTCCGAAGTATTTCCTCATCGCCATCTGGGGCTCGACGAGACGCGAATACGCGGCTATGAAACTCGCCTTGTATTCGTTCGCGGGTAGCGCCATGGTGCTGATCGGCATTATCGCCGCCTACGTCGAAGCGGGCGCGAAGACCATGAATATGGTTGAGCTGGCGCGTTTTCCTTACCCGCTGCATTTTGAGATGTGGGTCTTCCCGCTCATCTTTATTGGGTTTGCGATTCTGGCGGGCATGTGGCCGCTGCACACCTGGGCTCCGACGGGCCACGTCGCCGCACCCACCGCGGCCTCCATGCTGCTGGCCGGAGTGATCATGAAGCTCGGTGCGTATGGGTGCCTGCGGGTGGCGATGATGATCTTCCCGCTTGGCATGGGCCATTGGAGCTTTCACGTCCTCGGCCTCGCCTCATGGCGCAACCTGTTTGCTGTCCTCGGGCTCATCGGAATCGTGTACGGCGCAACCGTCGCACTCGTGCAAAGAGACTTCAAGTTCGTCATCGGCTACTCCAGCGTGAGTCACATGGGCTTCGTAATCCTCGGCCTGATGACGCTGACCCAGATTGGCGTCTCGGGCGCGGTGCTGCAGATGTTTTCGCACGCTATGATCGCCAGTTTGCTCTTCGCCGTTGTGGGGCGCATGGTGTATGACCGCACCCACACGCGATTCCTGAACGAGCTTGCGCCGATGCATCTCGCACGCGTGATTCCCTTTGCGGCTTTCACATTTGTGATTGCCTCGATGGCATCGATCGGCATGCCGGGGTTCAGCGGGTTTATCGCGGAGTTTGAGATCATCGTCGGAACATGGCGCGCGTGGCCGGTCCTGGCTGTGCTGGCCGGAGCCGGCATCCTCATCGGCATCGCCTTCACCTGGCGAGCAATGGACAAGGCGTTCTTCGGCGGCGGGACTGCTGCCAGACAGGAGCCCGCAACCCCACACGAACCGCTTCCGCACATCGGCGGCTCAGCAGGTCATGAAGTCACCGCAGGTGCATTGCCGCCCATCACCATTCCGGAGCGAATCGCCGCGTTCATCCTCATCGCCTCCACCGTAATCATCGGCGTTTATCCGCGTCTGCTGCTTGACCTGATCATCCCCGCGCTCAACTCGCCGCTCTTTGACGGGCTGCGGAATGGAGCGTGGCGATGACACCGGCAACCGCTTTCAACCTGCTCTGGTATGCGCTTCCTGAGGTTGTGGTTGCCTTCGCCGGGCTTGCCGCGCTTACCGTTGATCTTGCAGTCACGCAGCGACTGAGCCAGTCTGAGCGTTGGTTTGCCGCGGGATTGGTCTCGTGTGCCGGATGCGTCGCCGCCATTTTGCTGCTTCTGCTGCGGCCCGAAAGCGCCTACCTTGCCGAAGGCATGCTCGTCGTCACGCCGCTCACGCAGCTTGTACAAGCCGTTCTAGCAACGTTCACGATTCTGGTCGTGCTGCTTTCCATCAATTCCGAATTCACCACCCACATCGGCGAATACCTTGGCATCATTCTGTTCGCCACCGCCGGAATGATGGTTCTCGTCAGCACACAAAACCTGCTCGTCATTTTTGCTTCGCTCGAACTGCTCAGCCTCTCGCTCTATATCCTCACCGCATTTGACAAGCGCAGCCGCCAAAGCTCGGAGGCCGCACTCAAGTACTTCCTCTTCGGCGGAACCGCCGCTTCGTTCTTCATCTTCGGGATCAGCCTGCTTTATGGCTTGTCCGGCTCGATTGAGCTACCGCAGGTAGCGGCGGCGGTGACTTCGCGGCCCATCACACCGCTGCTCGCAGTGGCTATCGTCATGATCGTCACGGGCTTCGGCTTCAAGGTAGCGGCCGCACCGTTTCATCTGTGGACGCCCGACGCATACCAGGGCGCGCCCACCCCCGGCGCTGGACTGATCGTTTCCAGTTCGAAAATTGCCGGCTTCTTCGTCTTCGCCATCGTCACGGCGTTCGGTCTTTCCGCCGCAGGTGACGCGCTGCATGGCCCCGTCGCCGAATGGGCTCCGCTCCTTGCCGCCATCGCAGCTATCTCGCTGCTGCTCGGCAATCTCGTTGCCATCGTGCAGACCAGCTTCCGCCGTCTGCTTGCATACTCGGCGATTGGTCATGCGGGATACATGATCCTCGGCATCATCGCCAACAACTCTTATGGCCTGCGCGCGCTGGTTTTTTACGTCATCACTTACGCGCTCGCCACTCTCGGAGCCTTCGGCGTTCTCATCGCGCTGGAAAAAGAGGGCGTCGATTCCATCCGCGATTTTGCCGGGCTTTCGCGACGCGCGCCGCTGCTCTCGTTCTGTCTGCTTGTGTTTCTGCTATCGCTTGCCGGAATCCCGCCTTTGGCCGGCTTTTTCGGCAAGTTCTATATTTTCTCCGTAGCGTATTTTGCGCGGCCCGATCTGTTGTGGCTGGTTTGCGTGGCCATCGCGATGAGCGCGGTTTCGCTCTATTATTACCTGCTCGTGCTCAAGCAGGTTTATGTCCGCGACTCAGCGCACTCCTCAGAGCCGATTGCAGCGCCGCTGCTTACGCGCATCGTTGTTATGGTTATGGCGTTGCTCATCATCGTGCTCGGCTGCTACCCGCATCTGCTGCTGGGCTGGATCGACGCCGCACTGCCGCACTAAAGGCAACTCCTGAGTTGCTGTGGCCTTTTGATTTTTGTGCAAGGTTGCTGCTCCCTGATGGTCGCATCGACTCGAGCGCGGTGGCTTCGGGATACAGTGACTCAGGAATTGCTGTAGGCTGCGGCTTTGCGAAAATTGCACCCAATGGCGTAGGTTGACAAATGTTCCTGAACGCCGAAAGAGAGGGCCTGCTGTGCTGGTTTTTCGCCGTTTTTATTTGCCATTTCTGCTGCTGATTTTATGTTCGCTTTGTGCCGCTGCTTCGGCGCAGGCCGCATCATCCACGCAATTAACTTACGATCCGCGCGTGACCTTCGCACCTCTGACTCTACCTACGTCGGTGAACGCCTACCGTTCCAGCAACGGCGCACCGGGCCCGAGCTACTGGCAGAATGAAGCGGACTACGTAATCCACGCCAGCCTCGACACCACAAATCACGAAATCCACGGCGAAGAAACCATCACCTATACCAACAACAGCCCAGATGCGCTGCCGAGCGTTTGGATGCGCATGGAGCAGAATATCTATCGCAAGGACTCGCGCGGCCAGATCCTTGAAAATGACTCCTCG
>JBOGMA010000545.1:0-13382 GCA_050746465.1 Acidobacteriaceae bacterium | reverse complement strand
GTTGAGGAACATCCGCATACTCCCGCTCAGGCTGTTTCGGTATTTTGTTTGTGCTTGGTTGATGGGCTTGCGACTTGTTCCCTTTTAATTTTGGCAGTCAGAATATCGGATGCCCGCACGGCAAGTTCACGCGCAGCATCCCGAAGGTCTCCTCGATACCAGAAATCCGGACGAGCGACGATCTGGTTGCACTTACAACGAAGCTCGACCCACGTCGAATCCAAGTGATTCATTCGCGCAAATTCTTCAAGCGACATTGAATCTGGCTTCATCGCAGGAGGTCTTCCCTCGATCTTCTCGTTCAAATTTTCCTCTGCGATCAGTCTACGGCTGTTGCGGGGCTGACGCCTCCATCAAAATGCGAGAGCCAACTTCAATAGCCGGCAAACTCCTCTATCCTGATGTCCTCATCTTCCACACGGGCTTCACGCAGCATGTCATGAAGTTCATCAACCAAATCCGGCTGGCCGGAAATATAGTAAATCGGCGAGCAGACTCCTCCCAGATATTTATCCAGCAGTGCTCGATCGATTCTCCCCAACTCTCCTTTCCACGATGCCCTGGATTGCTCCACTTCTGTCATAGTTCCAATGAAGTGATAACTAGGATTTTGCTATTCCATTGTTTGCAGTTCATTCAGAAAAGGGGCAGTTTCAGGACAGCGGTTCGAGAAAAACAAAATAATCTGGTGGGGCAGCTTACGACATAAGCCGGACCAGCGCAGGCTAATCCGCAGGCCAGGTGCCGACTGCGCCTCTCTAAATCAGTTTGCGCTGGATCGCATGCGTGACTGCCTCCAGTCGATTGTGCGTCCGGAGCTTGCAGTTGACGTGATGAAGATGATTTCGAAGAGTCTGAGGTGTGATCTGCAACTTCTCCACTACTTGCGGGGCGGTGAGTCCCGAGGCGAACATGCGAAGCAATTGCACTTCGCGGGTGGAGAGAATGCCGACCGGCGGACGGATCGCCGGGTCATCCACTTTCACGCTCACCTCTCGCAAGAGCTCGGTCATCCGGGTGAGAAGGTCCTCGCGTTTCTTTCGCGCGCTGATGTCGTGCGCGAGATGAACCAGAAGAGATGCACCCGTGCGAGGGTTACGGTAAACGAGCGTGGAAAGGCTGATCCAGGTGCGTTTTCCGTCGGAAGTCGTCACGTTCAAATCAAACGCGGGAACACCCGCCCGTCTACCGGCATCCCCCATGACGGTCGCGTGATTCAGACAAACCTCTGTACCCAGTGAGTCCAAGCCATGCAGGAGGGCGCAACAGGTCTTACCGAAGGCTTCCTTCGCCGGATAACCGAACAACTCTGCAGAGGCATGGTTCCAGAAACAAATCTCTCCTGTTCTCCGGAGTGCGAATGCAGCTTCGGCTGAGTTCTCGAGAAACGCGAATAGTTCCGTCTCAAGCACGTGACCCTCTTTCCCGTCCCATCCACGGCACAACAAGAAATCGGAGCGATGATAACTGATTCTGATGAATCTTTACCGGTTTCGTTGCCCCACGTGCGCTATGGATGTGATTTCTGACGGTGATTTTGGTCACATCCCATTCACCGCAAAGTTTGTAGCATCAACGGCGTATAATAGAAGGAAAATGACTAAATACAAGGCTCTGAGATGGTGACGACACCCCTGGATTCAGGCATTGATGATTATCTTCGCAAGAGGCTGATGCCGGTTGAGGGCGCGATTCCGCAGATTCCCGGGATCGAGATGTACGGGAATTCAATTCCAGCCGGCAGCGTAGGCGGCGATCTTTTTGAATACATCAATTTTCAGCAGCGCTACGACATAGATGGACGGATTGCGCGGGCTCGCAAGTTTGCCGACACGTATCTGCAGCCTCTTGCCGAGGGCGCTGAGCCCCGCAATGAGGTCGATATCCACGTAAAGTGGCTGGAGTCAAGACCAGGCTATGACCCGACCGATGCTGTCGAATACAGGAAGGCGAAGAGTTCCGAACAATTTCGAATTGCCGAGGAACTGCAGGAGCTCTATACCACTGCTGGAGTGCTGCTGGTGGATGCCGAGGGCCACGGAGTCATCGCTGCCAAAATCGCGTCGACTGTGCATGACACGTTCCATACCGCCATGCTTTCTGAATTGGATCATAGCGGGACCTCAACGACGGATATGTTCGAGAGAATCAATATCCGGCTGGCTCAATCGGCAACTGCCCGGAACGCGCTAAGCGGAAACACGGGATATAACCCACGCGAGCTCGCCACGATGATCTACGGCGAGATACATCCCAACGGACTCTTCCGGTTCGTAAATTTTGGCCACCCTCCACCACTTATATTTTCAGCGAATTACAGTCGGTTTATGGATATCGGAACTTGCTGCTTTGCGCAATTCCCTCCCCTCGGACTCGAAATCCCACACGATCATCCGGACCGAAGCAGATACGCCTTCATCCGGCTCCGTAAGAACTATATGACCGAATCCGATGTGTCGGAAATCGTATTGATGGGCAGAGGAGATATTCTTTTTCTTTATACCGATGGCGTCTATGACGGCAGTGACGATCAGGACCGAAAAGACCTCGAACGAATCATGGAAGAGCACAAGCATGAGTCTCCGAAAGCGATTTGCGATAGGGTTCTCGATTATGCGGTCGAAAAAGACGATCACCTGCGGCAGATGGGCGAATCCGAACGCATCGATGACAAAACTGTATTCATCATCAAAAGCACCTGAGATTTTGCGCCTTGCGCTGGCAGGATGGCATTGACGGGAGGAACGGAGACCCTTGACAACAGGTAACAGACCAGCCGCTGCTCTTCCACATACCGGCATTGCGACCTTTTGCAAAGCTCCATACGTTTTCGAGCCACGGGATCTTGTAGCTAATGTCGTGGTTTTGGGAATTCCATTCGACAACACGGCCTCGATGCGGCCTGGCTGCCGTCAAGCTCCGCGAGCGCTACGCGACGCCTCCACGCGCTTTGGCTGGCTTGGCAATCCGGACGGGAGTTCGGGTTACTTCGACATTGGCGAAAATACCACGCATCTATCCGGTGTTCACATCGCTGATGCAGGTGATGTGGACGTCGGGATTGATGCTGCGGTCACGCACGAACGAATTACTGCTCATGCCCTCTCCATCCTGGAGCGGGGCTGTCTGCTCGCTTCTATTGGAGGAGATCACTCCGTCAGCTTCCCTCTCGTTAGGGCCTTTGAGAAATTTGCGCCGCTCAACGTCGTCTTGCTGGATGCTCATCTGGACTACCGCGACAGTTCTTTAGGTCTGAAATACACCAATAACAGCCCCTTCCGCCGCATCCATGAACTGCCTTCCGTTAAACGAATCGTCACAATTGGCGCTCGTGGCATTAAAAGCACCGACCGCGAGTACCGCGAGACTTTGGACCATGGCAATCTGGTCTTTCCCATGGAGCGCGTTCATGAGGAGGGGATCGCAGCAATCATCAACCACATAGGAGATCTCGGGAACTATTACGTTAGCCTCGATATTGATGGGCTCGACCCTTCCATTGCTCCGGGCACCGAAAGCCCGGAAGCGGATGGCCTAAGTTTCCGCCAGGCAAAACAGTTGCTCCGCGGCATCGGTGCGCATGGAACACTCGTCGGCGTGGATATCGTCGAGGTGAATCCTTATCTCGATCACGCTGAGCTTACGCAGCACATCGCGGTGCAGTTGCTGCTTGAAGCGATCGGATCTGGATTTCCAACTTCCGCAGCCACGCCGGATCGATGATCGCGTTTCTGGAGCCGACAGACTACAGCTAGACCAGGAACGTTGTGATGACATCAATTGACACACATCGCAGCCAGAGGCCGAAGATCAACGCGAGTCCAAAGAATATCTCCGCCACCACCGCGGCCCACGCGAAAAAAGGGTATCGTCCCCAGCGGAATGCGGCAATCGCCTGTGCAGTGAGCGTCTCGATTGTGGGCTACGTCTTTGTGGCGTCGCGGTATTTCCAAAGGGGATACGCCAACCCCGCCATTCGATTGATACATAAAGCTTGAGCAACGAGGAGAAAAACCGCGATCTCAATGATGACCAGCTCTTTAGGTTTTGAGATGATCCCCAGGGAGACAATCAAAGTGGTTGCACCGGCCGGAGGATGGCCAGCGTGCAGCAGGACCATGAAGGCGCCGGTAGCAGACAATGACAATGCAGCCGAGAGAATTCTTGGCCAGTACACACCCGCATGCGCCCCAAACGGCAGCGTGACGGCGCCGGTGAGCACAAACGCGGCATACCCGCAAATCAGACCGATCGCATGACCATAAATCGTATTACGCGGACTGGAGCTCTCAGCTTGAGGAGAGATGAATAGAAGGTAAGCCGTTGGTCCCAGAGATGGGAACACAAACGGACTATCCGTGACAACCGCGAGAGAAGCCAGCAATGCGATTGTCATGAAGCCATTCACCATCACATAAATGGCCCACACGCTGCGCGCAGGAAAATGGCGAAGCAGCCAGGCCATCTTCAATCGTCCGAGCAGCACAGCCACATGCTCGAATCCGCCGACCCCGTTATTTGCTCTATCGTGCCGCAACGTCTGCCTCGACTCTCTCGCGCCACTATTCAGGAGATCGAAGTATACAACAGGCTTCCTACACCTTCTCTCTTTCCGAGATCTTTCACTCGAATACTTCGATCTATTCGTAGGGAGAATTACTTCGCCAGGCAAAAAGCCAGCCTCGTCCAGGGCAGCAAGATGCGCTGTGACGAGGGTCACAGCAATAAAAGATCCTGGAGTTCAATCTAATACTGGGTAGTTCTATAGTCTTCCATTGCTCGAATCGTCGATGCGAATGACACAGACGATCAAACGAACGTTGGCCAATTCATACCTTTGTTCTCGGCACCTCAATCAGGGTAAGTGCCGGATCGATGGAAAGGAGACGATATGATCCAGAAATGCGCAAATCCAGGATGCAATATTGAGTTTCGTTATGCCGGTCGAGGGCATCTGTTCTCTTTCGAGATCAGGCACCCAACAGCACCGTGCCATGACGTTCCGAAAGCGATCTGCGAGAAGAATCCTTCCCACGCGACGATCCATTTTTGGCTGTGTGAGAGCTGCTCCCGAACCTACAGCTTGCACTTCACAAACAAAACGGGCCTTTCCCTCGTTCCCAGAGAGAAAACCCCGACACACGTGCGCAATGCGCCGGAGCCTCCGGAACGATCTGCATCTCCACGGATCATTGCCGATTCGTGACTCATGCCACTGAAGAAGCCGGAGCACCCTACATAAGGCAGAAAGCATAGGAGAGTCAGCAATGCACACCGATTCCACGCTCCACTTCAATACCATCGTCATCGCCACAGATTTAACTGGCTCCGTGACGCCCGCACTTCAGTATGCGGAGGCAATCGCGCGGATGCATAATTCCGTCCTGGTGGTTGTTCACGTTATTGATCCGGTTGGCTATGCTTTTCCCGATGGAGCACCGGCTTTTGCGGCAGCGGATCAGGCCTGCTTCATGCGCCTTGCCCCGTGTTAACAATCGGAACGCATTTGAGTCAAGTGCGCGTGAGTGCCTTTGGCGAGCAGACAGCTATGCCGGCAGATTGTCCGCAGCCCTGTGCAGCATAAATCCAATCTTCGCCGAGGTTTCGTCATCCCGTCTTGAGCAATAACGGGCGAGGAGCCTCGGCACCTCTGCCGCTGTTCCAGTTACGTGCCTATCTCAGCCCGCAGTTCACGGGCAGCCTTGCACATGTTTTCCAGAGCAGAAATAGCTTCCGGCCAGCCACGAGTCTTCAGGCCGCAATCCGGATTCACCCAGAGCTGCTCCGGTTTCAACACTTCGAGGGCGAGGGTGAGCAGTTCTCGCATCTCTTCGGTTGATGGCACTCGTGGCGAGTGAATGTCGTAAACTCCCGGTCCAATTTCATTGGGATAGTGATGAGCACGGAAAGCGTCGAGCAGTTCCATGCGCGAGCGCGCCGATTCCAACGAGATCACGTCCGCGTCGAGCGCGGCAATCGACGGAAGAATGTCTTCGAATTGGCTGTAGCACATGTGCGTGTGGATCTGAGTTTCATCCCGGACGCTGCTCGTTGCAATTTTGAATGCCTTCACCGACCAATCGAGATATGCGGGCCAGCTCGCATGACGCAGAGGCAATCCTTCACGCAAGGCGGGTTCGTCAACTTGAATCACGCGTATTCCTGCCGCTTCCAGGTCCTTCACCTCATCCCGCAGCGCCAGGGCGATCTGCCAGGCTGTTTGCTGTCGAGGGATGTCGTTCCGGACAAACGACCATTGCAGAATGGTGATCGGGCCGGTGAGCATGCCTTTCATAGGACGCGACGTGAGAGAGCGGGCGTAGTTGGTCCACTTCAGTGTCATCGGCATGGGACGGGATATATCGCCGTAGATCACTGGAGGTTTAACGCAGCGCGAGCCATAACTCTGCACCCATCCATTCTCAGTGAAGGCAAACCCATCTAAAAATTCGGCAAAATATTCCACCATATCGTTGCGCTCGAATTCGCCATGTACAAGAACGTCCAAGCCAATGCGCTCCTGCTCGCGGACGCAGTCCGCGATTGTCTTTCTGAGAAACGCTTCATACTGTTCGACTGTTTCGCGTCCCTGTCTCGCAGCGGCACGATGCTTTCGGATTTCGGGGGTTTGAGGAAAGGATCCGATTGTGGTGGTCGGCAGCAGTGGAAGCCCCAGCTCCTTGTGCTGGACTATGGCCCGTTGAGGATAGGGCGATCTGCGATGGAAGTCCTTTTCCTCAAGCGCCGATAAAGCCGCCCTAACCTTCGGAGTGGTTGTTGTTTCCGCGGCTCCCCGGTCGGCCACGGCAGCGGCATTGGCGCGATATGCGGATTCATTATGGCTTGCAAGAGCAACAATCTCTCCAAGCTTCTCTTCGGCGAAACGCAGCCAGCCTTTTATGCGGGGCGACATCTTTGCCTCCGAGCGAAGATCATGAGGCACATGCGTCAATGAGCACGATGGTGCGACGATGACTCGCTCCGCACCAAGCTGAGTGGCGGCCTCAATCAGCAGAGGATCGCTACGAGAGAAATCTGTGAGCCAGATATTTCGCCCGTCAACACAACCCACACTCAATACCTGCTCGGGCTTCAGTGCTCGGAGCGTCGGCCGGAGTTCCTCCGGCGCTCGGACAACATCAATGTGGAGGCCAGCGGTACCAAGCTCCACTGCGGTTTGCAGGTTGTCTCCGATGCCGGCAAAATAGGTGGTCAGCATCAGCTTGAGTGGAACAGTTTTTAGCTCTGCATAGATCCGGTGATATGCGGACTTGATGGGTTCCTGTAAGTCCATCACGAGCATTGGCTCGTCGATCTGGACCCACGCGACGCCCTCCGCCGCCAGCGCCTCCAGCACCCGCTTGTATGCGGAGGCTAATTTGGGCAGCAGTTCCATAGAATCGAAGCCATCGATACCCTTGCCTAGCAGAAGCAACGTAAGCGGCCCGATCAAAACCGGCCTTGTTTCGATCCCGAGTGCGCTGGCCTGGCGCAGTTCAGCAATCAGCTTCGTTGTATCAACCCGAAAAGAGATGCCCGCAGTCCACTCCGGAACGAGATAGTGGTAATTCGTATCAAACCACTTGGTCATCTCCATGGCCGTCTGCTCGCGGCTGTTCCGGGCCATGGCGAAGTAGCGCTCCAAAGTCACCGGTCCGCTGCCGAACCGTTCGGGTGTGGCTCCCAATAGGACCAGCGCATCCAGAACATGATCATAAAGCGAGAAGTCATTGGAGGGAATGAAGTCGATACCGGCCGCTCGCTGGAGCTGCCAATGCTCCTTTCGGAGAACGGACGCGGTATCCAGCAGGTCTTGTTCTGCGTGCTTTCCAGCCCAATAGCCTTCCAGCGCAAACTTCAGCTCGCGCTGCCGACCCATCCGGGGAAAACCCAAATTGGCTGTCCGTAGATTCTTATGGGATTTGGATGTGTGATTTTCCGCAATCATTCCGGCCCTCTCCTCAACACTATGCTCTGGCGATCTCCGCCGCACCTCAACGCGTGCGCGCAATCCGCAGTTACTACCAATTCCAAACCACAAGATCGTCTTCCCAGAACGTCGCGATCATCAATCGTGACCGTGTTGTACCCACAGGACTGGCCAGCGAACTCAATACTTTCTTGCGAACTTCGACCGAGCAGAAGAGAGCCATCGACGCATTTTTCTTCCGCAAAGGCAACTCCTTCTTTATTCCGAAATGAATTGTAGTACGTAAGCTCTATGTCGGAACCGAAGAGAAGGAACATAAAAGAGAGTCGTCCGATAATGTTGAAACAGAGGCCCCGGAAGCGGCGGACGCTATGGCGTGGCGGCAATGTCCCTGATCCCGGAGACGGCCACCAGGCTCGAGACTTCAGGAATCGAAATCGCCAGTTCCACACTCTCTGGCGCAGCAATCGCTCCATCTAACGCGACTGTCAGCAAGCCGCGTTCCGATGCGAGAGCCAGCGTATTCCGGCCGCAGTAGATAGCTCGGACATCTGCAGCTGGAACGGGGACGGCTGCCATTTTCTCCAGCTCTCCCGTTGTACTCTCGATCCGCCATGCCTGGAGCAGGTTGCGGCGCGAGCCTCCACGAATCGCACAGTACACAACGCTCTGCTCACGATGAAACTCGATTGCCGTCGGCACAGAATCAAGCAATGCGCTTCCGAGCGCGACAAAGACACCGGAACTCGTGGCCCGAAAGCTCAAAAGAGCAGGCCGAAGTTGCTGGATGGCAACGGCAAGGCGCCCTTTCCGGTCGAGAGCCAGGGCGCTCAGGCCGCTCCCCGGCTCGCATTGCAAGCGACGACTCACAGCAGACCCCGAATCCTGCAAAGAGAGGAAGTCCAGCCGGTCTGCTCCAAAATCCGCTCCTATGGCCCAGCCGCTGCGCGGGTGGAACAGAACCGCGGCCGGATGCGCGACTGAAGAGTTGGCGGCACGCGAGTCGCGCCCGACCTGTTTTAATATCGTCGAAGGCGCACCGGGCACTCCTGAAGCATCGATCGGCAAAATGTTATAGGCGCCGCCCCCAAACGCAGCAACCAGCAGATTCTGTCCATCCGGAGCAACCGCCAGCGATCGAGGCTCGGTTGCCGAGAGGGACAGCGGCTGCCTGGCCAGCAACTCCAGACGGCCATTCTCATGATCGACATGAAATGCTTCCACTGTCCCACGCGGCTCGTGCCCATACATCGCTACGCCATTGGCTACATAAATGACAGGAAGGAACGGATGCGCGGCCAGAGCCATGGGCCGCTCTGTCGCAGCCGAACTGGGGCGCTCCCACCGCCCCATCCGCTGAGCAACTAGATGCAGCGTTCCCGAGTCTGCGCGGTCAAAGGAGCCAAGGCAGAACAGACGATCCTCCGCGGCAATACTCGCCGAAGCTGCGAACGCCGCATCGGGCAAGAGGAGAGCCGCGCTCGCCCACCCCAGTCTCGCCAGAAAGCCGCGACGACTGCAGTTGGTGAGGCACGTGGCCGAGTGTTCCCGTGGTTCCATTCTCTCTTCCCCAAAACCAGACACTGCCAATCGACAGCCGCGGCTCACGGCTCGCGAATGCTCATGCTTGAGTGAAATATGTTATTCGGGTCGTAGCGCCGCTTCACCTGCTGCAAAAATGGATAGAGTCCGGCACGCCCGTAATAGAGCTCCGGCCAGTAACTGTACCGCAGCATGTCGCTGTCCGCGTAGTTCATGTAGCACCCCTCGTAACGGTCCCCCCAAGGAGTGCCCTGGTGCTGGGCATCCACATGGCTGCCTGTGTACACGGCCGTATAAAGGCGATCCATCGCCTCGAGGTGTTGCGCATCTTCGTCCGCATTGCGCCAGTAGCACTGCCATTGCAGCTTCATGATCGAAGCGCGTTGCGCCACAGCCGTGGTGGCCACCAGTTCCGGGCGATTCATCGCGCCTCCATAGCTATCAATCGAGACCACGGAATCCTGCACCCCATGATCCCCCGAAGTATAGAAGCGGTAAAACTCACGTGCCTCGGCAAGCGTGAAATTACGCTTCATATAAGCTGATTTATATTTCGCGCGCGTTGGCTCGCCCGAGCCGCCATCCCCGACCGTCACATTGATCCAGGGCCGCACCTGCACTCCTGGCTTGAAGTTCGTATGATTTCGCAGCGGATCCTGTCGGTGCGCCGCGGCCGGATTGGTCGCCGTTGCCGGTGTACGATGCGTCGGCATCAGCACGGGCTGAAACGGAGCAAAGCGTTCCAGAAATTCGTTCAGCACCGCCATGTCTGCCACCGTTCCGTCCGGTTTGCAAAACTGCACGTGCAAGCCAAGATAGCCCCTGATCTGTGGAGTGATCTCCAGCAAGGAGAAAAGCCCCCAGGTATCGGCATCCCTTCCCCGCTTCTCCCAGTAATCGCCGAAGGCCATCAGAAGCTCGGCGAAGCGCTCTTCGCTCATATCTTTCCAGGGGAAAAAAAGGCTGATGTTTGCCACCTCGCGCGGCGCAGTCGGCAGCCGGTCGAAACGAAAGCTGGTGATGATCCCGAAATTGCCGCCTCCCGCCCCCCGACAGGCGCGGAACAGGTCCGCATCATGGTTCGCATCCACACGCCGCAGTCTCACCTTGCCGTCGGCATCCACGGTGAGGATATCGACGGCAGTAAGCCAGTCGGAGGTAAGCCCGTTGAGCCGTGACAACAGACCATATCCTCCGCCCGAGATATGGCCGCCGGCTCCGACCATAAAGCAACTCCCCGCAGGCAGCGTGAGGTTATAGCGCTTATACAGGGACAAATAAACATCGCCCAGCGCCGCCCCCGGAGCAACGCAGTACGTTCCGCTATGCTCCTCGCGTGTCACGCTGTTGTGCAATGACAAATCGATAATTGCGCCATGAGGATTCGAGCTGACGAATCCCTCATAACAATGGCCGCCCGACCGCACTGTGGGGCGCAATCCCTCTGCCACTACCCTGCGCAGCGCCTCGGCCGCATCTTCGGCCGAAGAACAAAGCAGGATCCGATCCGCGGCTTCCGAATCCGAGGCGGGAAAGCGAAGATTGTGCCCCGACTTGAGTGCATCGAAGCGCGGATCATTACGCGTTACGGTGATACTCATCTTTTCTCCAAGGCGTGCCTCGCACTGCAAGCGTCCATCCTAATCGTGACGGCGTCCTCGGTGCACGCCATCAGGCAAATGGCCTAAACCGCGGCAAACTGCCTGTCAGCCCCTTCGGCTAGGACATCTGCCTTAGAAACATACCAGACAAGGGGCAGATGACACGCCTCTGCAGGAGAGGTTTAGACTTGCAATGTCCTTTGCTGCGCCATTTTGAAATTCGGGGGAGTGTCGGTGATGCTGCTGAAGCTGAGTCGTCTATTTGTGCCCGCATTCGTATGTGTTACGTTCCTCGCGGGTCACGCCCTGCTCGCCCAGGCTCCGCAATCCGCCCAACGGGACACCGCCGTGCCCGTTAGCGCCAATGCCTATCAGAATTCGGGACCTCCCGGCCCCAGCCAGTGTGCCGGCTGCTTCCCCGTTACCCCGGCGGGCCAGGGGCCTAATCAGGAGCCCGGGCTCCCACAACCGGTCTCCCATTCGGGAGCCGCTCACCACGCCGGGCCGCCGCCCAACCCGCTGCCCTACGATCTGTTGCTCCAGCACGGACACGTCATCGACACGAAAAACAACATCGACCGCATCATGGATGTGGCAATTAAGGATGGCAAAATCGCGGCCGTAGCCGACCACCTCAATCCCAGCGATGCGGCCAAGACTATTGATGTAACCGGCGATTACGTGACGCCGGGGCTGATTGACATTCACACGCACGATTACGCTTCCACTGGTGAAGCTGACTCCTATGCCGGCGACAACGGCATCTGGCCGGACGGCTTCACCTTTCGCAATGGCGTAACCACCGTCTGCGATGCCGGCAGCTCCGGCTGGCGCAACTTCGAAGACTTCAAAGAGCACATCATCGACCGCGAGCACACCCGCGTCCTCGCTTTCATCAACATCGTCGGGGCTGGAATGCGCGGTCCTCGCTTTGAAGACAATCTCGCCGATATGCAGATGGTTCCCACCGGCTACATGGCCCTCCGCTACCCCGATACTATCGTCGGCATCAAGAGCGCCCACTTCTCCGGGCCTGAGTGGACTCCCTACATCGAAGCCGTCGGCGCCGGCAACATCGCTCACATTCCGGTCATGATCGATTACGGCGCCAACCGCCCCGAGCGTCCGCTCTATGACCTCCTTACTAAATACCTCCGCCCCGGCGACATTTATACCCACGCCTACTCCGGTCTGCGCGGCGAGCAGGACGCCATGACGCTCGGTCCTTCCAAGGCTCTCATAGAGGGCCGCAAGCGCGGCATCTACTTTGACGCCGGCACCGGAGGCGGCAGCTTCCGCTTTCGTGTTGCGGTTCCGCTCATCAAGGCAGGTTTCCTGCCCGACTCGCTCTCGACCGATCTGCATATCACCAGCATGAATTCAAGTACGAAAGACATGCTCAACGTGATGAGCAAATTCATGGCCATGGGGCTCACATTGCAGCAGGTCGTTGCCGAAACTACCTGGCATCCCGCCCAGGAGATCCGCCATCCCGATCTCGGCAATCTTTCCATCGGTGCGCCGGCCGACGTCGCCGTCCTCAGCGAAGAGCGCGGCAAGTTCGGATTCCTCGACATGGACAACACGAAGCTCATGGGCAACACCCGCCTTCAGGCCGAGCTCACGATTCGTGCCGGCAAAATTGTCTACGATCTAAATGGACTTTCCAT
This sequence comes from Acidobacteriaceae bacterium, assembly GCA_050746465.1. Lineage (GTDB taxonomy): Bacteria > Acidobacteriota > Terriglobia > Terriglobales > Acidobacteriaceae > Silvibacterium. Next base: position 639 of record JBOGMA010000545.1, on the reverse strand, counting down.
GGACCCATGGAATGATCAGCATCCTTCCAGCGATCCCCGGATAGCGAGCCACTGGACTCACTTCCCTCCGCACCCGCCGCTGCCAGATCAGATCACCCCACGCCAGCCCGAATCCCAGCAGTAGTGCAAATCTATGAGACACACTTTTAGCCGCCGCACTTTTCTCAAGACCAGCCGACGCGCTCTTGCCGCAGGAGGTTTGATGAGCGTCGGAGCTCCTCTGCTGAGCTTTGCAGAGGGCGCGAGCAAGCCAACGAAAGCGAACGGCGCTGCGGTTGATTATTACGATAAGCTGGGCGTCACCAAAATAATTAACGCCGCGGGGACCTATACCGATCTCACCGCATCGATCATGCCGCCGGAGGTGCGCCGTGCAGTGGATCAGGCGGCGCTGCATCCTGTGAGGCTCAGGGATCTTCAAACCGCGGCGGGCAACTACCTTGCGCGGCGGCTGCAGTGCGAGGCGGCATTGGTGAGCGCGGGCGCGGCTTCTGCTCTCACGTTGGGCACGGCGGCGTGCGTGACGGTCGCGAACCAGTCGAACCTTGGCGACGCGGTCATGGATCAGATTCCCACCGGGGCAGGATCGCTTAAGAGCGAAGTGATTGTGCAGCATGCCCATCGCTATGAGTATGACCA
>JBOGMA010000544.1:0-4238 GCA_050746465.1 Acidobacteriaceae bacterium | reverse complement strand
TGCCGGTAAAAGGCAAGAAGCCCTCTGACAAGGTTCTGGACGTAACGGACGTGAGCGTGCAGGAGGCGTGGCAGCTCGCGGCGGACGCGGACGCAGACGTGCATCTGGAAGGCGATGAGCTGAATCCACACTTTGCCTACGACGATGAAGACGCGCACGTGCGTCACCAGGTGTGGTTTTTGGATGGAGTGACCGCGCTGAACGAGATGCGCGACGCGCGGCAGATGGGGATCCGCACATTCGCGCTGTGGCGGCTGGGCATCGAGGACGCATCGCTGTGGTCGGTGTGGGACCGTCCGTTAGCGCCGGATGCGCCGAAGCGGCTGGAGAGTGTGCCTCCCGGCAATGACGTGGATACGGAAGGCGAGGGCGACATTCTGCGCATCGTAGCGACGCCGCAGCCGGGTAGCCGCACGGTGCAGTTGGATGCCAGCAACTTCAACATCATTGACGAAAACATGACGGAACTGCCGCGCCCCTTTGTTGCTGAGGCGTATGGTTATAACCCGCACGAGCTGGCGCTGACGTTTGATGACGGGCCGGACCCGGCGTGGACGCCGAAGATTCTGGCGGTGCTGAAGAAGTACAACGTGAAGGCCACGTTTCTGGTGATCGGGAGCGAGGCGCAGGACAACACCGGGCTGCTGAAGGAATACATCAAGGATGGGGAGGAGATCGGCAACCATACTTACACGCATCCGGACATCAGCGAAATTTCAGATTTCCAGTTGCGCTCGGAGCTGAACCTGACGGAGCGGCTGTTTGCGGCGAAGCTTGGGATTCAGACGCATTTCTTCCGCCCGCCGTATTCGATTGACCAGGAGCCGGACACGAATGACCAGGCGGCTCCGGCCTATCGCATTCAGCAGATGGGCTACACGATTGTCGGCGACAAGATTGATACGAACGATTGGAACGAGCACCCCAAGAAGACGCCGCAGGAGATTGTGAGCAGCGTTCTGCAGCAGTTGCAGGACATGAAGACGGCTCCGTGGAAGCGGGGCAGCATTATTCTGATGCACGATGGGGGCGGGGACCGCTCGGCTACGGTGGCGGCGCTTCCGCTGCTGATTACGACGTTGCGTGCGAAGGGCTACAAGCTGGTTCTGGTTTCAGACCTGATGGGGAAGACGCGGGCGGAAGTGATGCCTCCGATCTCGAAGAAGATGTGGTGGCAGGCGCGGGTGGATTCGGTCGCGTTCTTCTTCTTCTCGTTCTTCACGCATTTTGTTGTGGATGTTTTCTTCCTCGGCGACGTGCTGATGAGCGCGCGGCTGATTGTGATCGGCATCATGGCGCTGATTGACAGGCTGCGGCGGCGGAAGGTTCCGCCGGGAGAGTATGCGCCGGCGGTGGCGGTGCTGATTCCGGCGTACAACGAAGAGGCCGTGATTGTGCGCACGATTCGCTCGGTGCTGAATTCGGATTACGAGAAACTGCGCGTGATTGTGATCGATGACGGGTCGTCCGACAACACGTTTGAGGCGGCGCGCGAGGCGTATGCGGAGGAGATAGCGGCAGGCAAGCTGAAGGTGCTAACCAAGCCGAACGCGGGCAAGGCTGAGGCTCTCAATTATGGGCTGAAGCATGTTCATGAGGAGATTTACGTCGGGATTGATGCCGATACGGTGATTGCGGCGGATGCGGTTTCGCAGCTTGTATGCCACTTTGCGGATGAGCGCGTGGGCGCGGTGGCGGGCAATGCTAAGGTCGGGAACCGGGTGAACCTGTGGACGCAGTGGCAGGCGCTCGAGTACATCACCAGCCAGAACTTTGAGCGGCGCGCGCTGGACTTGTTGAATGTGGTGACGGTGGTTCCGGGAGCGATTGGCGCGTGGCGGACTGCGGCGGTGCTGGCGGGCGGGAGCTACCCGATCAACACGGTGGCGGAAGACGCCGACTTGACAATGAATCTGCTGGAGCAGAATTACAAGGTGATTTACGAGGATCGCGCGCTGGCGTTTACGGAGGCTCCGGTGAACGTAGGCGGGCTGATGCGGCAGCGCTTCCGGTGGTCGTTTGGGACGCTGCAGGCGGTCTTCAAGCACAAGCACGCGTTTCGGACGAACCGGGCGATGGGATTTTTTGCGCTGCCGAATATTTTGATATTCCAGATTCTGCTGCCGCTGGTTTCGCCGTTCATTGACCTGATGTTTGCGGCTGGGGTTGTTCATTATTTCGTGGACAAGCATTTCCATCCGGAAGCGGCGAGCGCGGCGAGCTTTGAGAAGCTGGTGGTCTACTTCCTCGCGTTTCTGGTGATCGACTTCATTACGTCGGCGCTGGCGTTTTCGCTGGAGCGGCGGCATCCCGCAAATAAGGGAGACGGGTGGTTGCTCTTCCATATCTGGCTGCAGCGGTTTGCGTATCGGCAGGTCTTTTCGATCGTGCTGTTCAAGACGATCAAGCGGGCTGTGGATGGACGGCCCTTTAATTGGGAGAAGATCGAGCGGACGGCGAAGATGTCGGAACGTACAGAGAGCCTTGCCCGCTAGTGGGCTGCCGGCTAGCGAGATTGCCGGATAACTCTTCTGGTTCGAGCGACTTTACCGTTTTCGGCGGCGGCTCGCGAGTGTGACGGGCGGTGCTAGACTACGCAAACATCTCCGCATCTAAGGAGACTGGGCTCGCCGCCCATAATCCATGGGCGGGGCCGAGTGGATTCCCGACTCTTTCAAGTCCCGGCGTTGTTACTTCCAGTTTGAGGTTCGACCATGGCACTCCTCCGCCGTTGTGTCGCAATGGTTGCGTTGACGGTGATCTTCGCCCCGCCGTCATTTTCGCAGCAGATTTCTGAAGCGACTTCCATTCATGCAAATGCTGTTCCAATGAGCCAGGCTGCGCCTTCCGTTGGGTCGCAATCCTGGTTTTTCCGGCACTACGGCATCGGAACCTTTGGGAGCCCATTGGGCTTTGGCGGCCGGGCCGCGGTATCGCTGACGGATTCGCTGAACCTGCGCGCCGGGGCGAGCTATTTCGGCTTCAGCATGAGCCGCACCCAGGATGGAATACCGTACACGGCAAAGGTGCGGCTGTCATCGGAACAGGCGCAACTGGACTGGTATCCGTTTCACGGCAAGTTTCACGTGAGTCCGGGGGTGCTGTTCGGGAACAGCAACCGCATCTTCGGCGACGCCGTGGTTCCGGCGGGAAAATCCTTCACGCTGAACGGCGTGACGTACTACAGCGCCGCTGCTGACCCTATTCATGCCTCAGGGTTTGTCCGGTTCGCGCGTACCTCGCCAACGCTGACAGTCGGCTGGGGCAACTGGATTCGGCATCCGGAGCAGCTCAAGGGTCGCGGACACTGGACCTTCCCGTTTGAAGCGGGGGTGGCGTTTTCCGGCAATCCGAAGACGGCGCTGAATTTTACCGGCACGGTCTGCACTGACTCCGCCCAGCACTTTTGCCAGAACATTGCAACGGACCAGCCGGTGCAGCAGAATGTGGATGCGGAAAGACGCAAGCTGCAGAACGATGCGAACTGGGCACGGTTCTATCCCATCATTGCAGGCGGAGTGGTGTATCGCTTCTAGCGTTCAGCGTTCAGGGCTCAGGGCTCAGGGCTCAGGTTCAGAGTTCGAGATCAGGGGCGGGGTTCAGACGTTAGTGGATCGCGGTCAGCGTTCAGGCCTCGATTCGGGGCGTGGCAGCCGGGTTGGGTTCCTGTTGCTAATTCCGGAACGGGACTAAACTGGAAGGTTATGGCTACCACCGAAATGTCCACTGTTATCCTGCCGCGCGCGCCCAAGGGCGAGTTTCGCAACGAACCTTTTACCGATTACAGCAAGCATGAGAATGCTCACGCGATGCGCGAGGCGCTCAGGCGCGTTGGCGAGCGGCTTGGGCACGAATACGAACTGGTGATTGGGGGCGAGAGGTTTCGCAGCGATGGGAAGATTGTGTCACAGAACCCGGCGCGGCCGGAGCAGGTGGTTGGGGTTCATCAGAAGGCTGGGGCGGAGCATGCTGACAAGGCGGTGCAGGCCGCGCTGCGGGCTTTCGAGACATGGCAGTATACGAGCGCTGAGGAGCGCGCGTCTCTGCTGTTGAATGCGGCGGCGATTATTCGCGAGCGCAAGCACGAATTTTCGGCCTGGATGGTTTATGAGGTAGGCAAGAACTGGGCCGAGGCCGACGCCGACACGGGCGAGACGATTGACTTTCTGGAGTTCTACGCGCGCGAGGCGCTGCGGCTGTCGCGTTCGACGCCTCCGATTCAGTATCCCGGTGAGCGC
>JBOGMA010000543.1:0-4428 GCA_050746465.1 Acidobacteriaceae bacterium | reverse complement strand
TTGCTGCTGGGCGAAGGCGAAGACGGAAGCTGTCAGCAGAAATACAAGTGCCGACTTCTTCGCCCGAAGTAGCATTGGATGAGAATATCACTCTGGGTTGGAACCCGAAGATTGCATTGGGATTTGCCGTCCCGACTACCACGGGCCCTCCGGTCTGGCATGGGCTGTACGCGACAGTCGGCATATCCGAGAATCCGTTGAGTGTAAGTTATTGAGAAGGATTGGAGGCGCGGGTCGGGATCGAACCGACGCATAAAGGTTTTGCAGACCTCTCCCTTACCACTTGGGTACCGCGCCTTGAACAGGTCATCCTAATTCAGGTGGGGATCGAAACGCCAGCCACCTCAATGGCGGAAATTCACGCCGGATTCCTCGGATGACTGGAGCGGGAGACGGGATTTGAACCCGCGACCCTCGCCTTGGCAAGGCGATGCTCTACCACTGAGCTACTCCCGCAGTTGCTTCATTGAGTATATCGGCGGGTTTGTAAGGGGTCAATGAATGGGCTCGCTCTACCCGCTATGCGTGCTTACTGCGCCCTTACCGACTTCAATGCCGGTGATGCTGCCGTCGCGCATGTGCAGGATGCGGCCGGCGATGGAGGCGGCTTCGGGGTTGTGGGTAATCATCAGAACCGTCTGCTTGAATTCGCGGTTGGAGCGCTGGAGCATTTGGAGAACTGTGTCGGAGTTCTGAGTATCGAGGTTTCCCGTCGGCTCGTCGGCGAGCACGATGGCCGGGCGCGTGATGAGAGCGCGGGCAATGGCGACGCGCTGCTGCTCGCCTCCGGAAAGCTCGGATGGACGGTGGTCAAGGCGGCCGGCGATCCCGAGCAATTCGGTCAGGTGCGCTAGATATTGCTGATCGACAGGACCGCCCTGCCCGGAGATTTCGTGGGCGATCTCTATATTGGAGCGGGCCGAGAGCGTAGGCAGCAGATTGAATTTCTGGAAGACGAAACCGATTCGCGCCTTGCGCATTTGCGTGCGTTCCGCGTCAGTGAGCGTAGCAAAGTCAACGCCGTCGATTTCGATTTTGCCGGAGGTGGCGCGAGTGAGGCCGCCGAGCAGATAGAAGAGAGTTGATTTTCCGCTGCCCGACGGGCCGACGATACTGACGAATTCGCCCGGCTCCACGGTGAAGGAAGCGTCGCGTAGAGCCGGAACTTCGAGCTTGCCGCTGCGATAGGTTTTGCCGAGGCGCTCGGCGCGGATGATAGGCTGCACCCGTTTATTGTAACTGCGGATGAGCGCTTAGGAGGCGACAGCAGGATGCGCTCCGCCGTGATAGGAAGAGGCATAGGCGTCGTTCAATACGGGGCGCGCCAGCGCCTTCTTGGGGCCGCGCTTGCGGGCAATGATGACCCGGATGCGCTCCAGCAGTTCGACTGGCGAGCATGAGCCCTTAGGCAGGAAAGCGTCGGCATGGCAGGCGCGGTCGAACGCTTTGACGGTGCCGCTTACGAGCATCATCGGGATTTCGGGAGCGATTTCCTTCATGCGCAGTACCATTTCATTGCCGTCCATGCGCGGCATGATGAGATCGCCGAGCACCAGATCGATTCCTCCATTGCGCACAAGCTCGATTGCATCGTGCGCGCATGTAGCCGTTACAACGCGGTAGCCACGCGTCTCAAGGAGAAATTTGCGGACTGCGAGTCCCTGTTCATTGTCATCAACGCAGAGGATGGTCTTTTTTGGCCTCATATCTTCCTTACTTTTTCCTTGCTGCTCCGGGGCATGCGCGAAGCTGAATCTGCGGCTGGACACACTTCCAGTTTGTGCGCCCGCGCGGGGTTTCCGTTGCCGCATCTGGCTTGGCGAGTTGGGCCGGCAGCTTTAGAAGGCAATAGCATTCCTCCCACGCGGGCGGCGCAGCAAAATGCTTCGCACGCGGGCGCGGAACTGCAGGCATCCTCAAACCAGGATGCGCAGAGCAGAGAGGAGCATTTGCGCTTGCACGGCCACTTGCTGCGCCGTTCCGGAATTGCTCTCCGGACTATGGCAGATAGTGGGCGCACGCACGCAGCTTGCACTTCCCGCTCAAGTCAAATTGTGATTTTTCGTTTGGCGAAAGCGTGTTCCAATTTCCGGAACGCTTGCCAAGAGTACGAAGAGTGGGGCAGCGTGTAAACGGGGAAGATCAGGCGAAGAAGTCAGAAAAAAATCCCTCGCGCTTCCACCGCATTAAGGCTCAACCGCATCAACACTGACGATTCTTTTCAACATACCTGTTGAAAGGGTGTGCATCATTCAAGGAAAAGACGTCCGATTGCAACAGGAACGGTGCTGCCCGCGACGCGAACTTCGCTCACTCTTCCGTCAGCGAGATTTGCCGCGAGATACAAGTCGCTGGGACGGCTGATCTCGATACCTTGACGAAGGTGCAGTCGCTTGCCGGAGGGCCAAAGCCCGCGCCCGACCAGGTAGGATATGGCGCACCCGGCGGCCGAGCCGGTAGCCGGATCTTCGCCGTTATAGAACTGCATGCGCGCGCGCCAGGTTTCGTCCTCCGCCGGAGCGACGACATAGAAAAATCTCGCGCCGGACTGCCGCAGATAAGCCGTGCTGGTCGCGGAATCGACCCTCAAGCGGCTGAGTGCATCCGCGGAACGCAGCGCGGTGATGCAGAAAGCTGTGCCGGTAGAAACAGTTTGCGGGGGCGTCGGCGCTATGTCTTCGACCTGCAGGCCCAGCATTGGGGCGACGATCGCGGCTTCGTGTGTGTCGCCGAATTCAGGGTCGAGCTGCTTCATCTCCGCGAACGTGGAGTTGGAGGGAGCTTCCGGAAGTTTGGGAAAGGTCACCGGAATTTGCCCGGCGTTGAGGTCGAGCGTAATGGATTCGGCGTCGGCGTACTCCGGCAGCAATTGGCGGATGGTGGTTGCTGTTCCGAGTGTCGGATGGCCGGCAAAGGAAAGCTCCTCGCGGGTGGTGAAGATGCGCACTCGCACCCCGCGTGCGTGCTCCACATTCTTGTCGCGGCGGTGGATAAAGGTAGTTTCCGAGAGGTTCATTTCCCGGGCAATGGCCTGCATCTGGTCGGGCCGCAGCTTGGTCGCGTTCAGGAAGACGGCGAGCTGGTTTCCTTCGAGCGGCCTGGTGGTGAAGACATCGCAGAGGTGGTAGTCCAATTCGCGCATGAGTGTAGTTTCTCAGAATCCGCCACTGAGAATTTGGTACTCAAGTTTGTATCCAACATCGCCGCTGCGTTGTATCGTATTTCCATGACATTCAGCCAGGCTGTGAGTGTTCGCAGACGTTGCGCCGTTGTGTTGAGCGCATTGCTTTTCCTTGCCCCTTGTTTTGCAGCGCACGCCCAGGCGGATAAAAAGCCGAGCGCGAAACCGGCTGAGACGAAGCCGGAGCAGAAGCCGGAAGACAAAATGCACCTTCCGCCTCTGCCGGCGGATGCGCACGTCGAACAGACAATGGAGTTGAACGGCAAAACTCTGCACTACACGGTGACGGTAGGCACTCTGCCGGTGCGGAATCCCGATGGCAAAGAAGTCGGCCAGGTGGTCTTCACGTCCTACACAATGAATGGGCCGAACCGCCCCGTGACTTTTGCGATTAACGGGGGCCCGGGCGCGTCGTCGGTCTTCCTGAACTTTGGAGCCATTGGCCCGAAGCACCTGAAGAACATGGGCAATGAAGGAGACAGCCCTTCTGACCCGGCGACGCTGGTGGATAATCCAGGAACGTGGCTGGACTTCAGCGATCTGGTATTCATCGATCCGATTGGGACCGGCTTTAGCCGCTCGCTGGTTCCGGACGACCAGGCGAAGAAGCTGTTTTACAGCACAGAGCCGGATATTGAGTACCTGTCGCGCGTCATCTACGACTGGTTGGTGAAGAACGGGCGGCTCGATTCGCGGAAGTATTTTGTGGGCGAGAGCTATGGAGGTTTTCGCGGGCCGCGCATTACGTATTTCCTGCAATCGCAATTGGGCGTGGCGATGAATGGAGTAGTGCTGGTGTCACCGTATCTGAATCCGACGCAGGAGCAGAACGGGAATCTTTCGCCGATTCCGTGGATGATTACGCTGCCTTCGATCACGGCGGCGAACCTGGAGCGCGAGCACAAGCTGACGCCGCAGGCCATGGCCGATGTTATTTCTTACACGCTGGGTGAGTATGCAACGACGCTGATCAAAGGCAACTCCGATCCGGCGGCGCAGAAGGCAATGATCCAGAAGGTGACGGAAATGACGGGGCTCGACCCGGAGTTTGTGAAGTACTCGGGCGGACGGCTGGAAACCGGAGCCTACCTGCGCGAGGCGCATCGCGAGCAGGGCAAGCTGAGTTCTATTTATGACTCGAACGTGACATCGTACGATCCGTTCCCGTGGGCGCCGCGGCAGGAGGCGAACGATCCGATTCTAGCGAGCATCATTGCGCCCACGACAACGGCGATGGTGAACTTTGT
>JBOGMA010000542.1:0-7541 GCA_050746465.1 Acidobacteriaceae bacterium | reverse complement strand
GATCATTCCACCATCTTGCGACAGTCTGTCGCAAGAGGACACCGAGCTAGCGAAGGAGCGAGGCGGCAGCAGCGAGGCACGCGAGTGACACGAGGACTGCCGTAAAAAGATTAGCTTCCCGTCGCATTTTGGGTGTAATCGGGGGAAAAACGTCAATTGCTCCGAGTTGTGCACTCTCTCTCCACAAGCGAAACCAATCGAATAGCTGTCCCCTGAATAACTGCACGACGGTGAGAATCAACCCAAAACCGAAAGCAGCAAAAAAGATCAAGGCCATCAGTGCCCACAGCCCTTCAGAGATGGAGTTGATGAAGGCAGTCTTTAGCAGCGCGCCTAGAGCATCCGTGGATATACCCGCGCCGAATAGACAGATTAATACGCCAAGCACGCGAAGCTGATTACGCATACCAGTATCGAGAACCAGACGCTGGCAGTAGCCTTTCGACCACGGGGACAGAAGAGCCAGGCACATCGGGCTTCGCATAATAAAGAAACCGAAGACGGCAAGCGCCAACCCAACGAGTACGCCAATGAGTCCTCCCATCTGAGCCCCGCCGCGCTTCTTCCGGTAACGCCTCAACGCTGCATAACCAATGTCCGCCGAAAATTGGCGGATACAGAATGCATTTTCACTGTACATCAGGCCCGCGACTGTCGGGGCATTACTGGCGAGTGAGTCGGCCAACCGGAAGTAACATTTCAGTACACAATCGCTCGAATAACTATCAAAAACACGCTTCCGTCCCGTAATCGCTTGCGAGCCTACATGAGCGCGAAATCGCCGACGCACTTATCGAACTATGCTAGGAAGCTGCGCTTGGCTGGAGGACTAGATTACGCGCGACGCTTGCTCAAGTTTGGTCTTCAGCGCGGTCCAGGTAATGCCTGCGCGGCGGTTCTGGTCGAGAGTCTCAAGGCGTCGATCAAGTTCCGTTTTCTGCGCAGCGGTCAAAGATCGTTGATCGGCTTCGAGACTGTCCCAAAGCTGCGAAATCTGTGCCAGACGCTCCAGCGGAGTCAGTCGCACAAGCTCGTCATGGCTAAGCCAATCCGTAGATCGAGCTTACGGCTAAAACAGAATAGCTTCAAGAAATTTGTTTCTATCGCAGCCTGCGGAGAAGCCGTCAATTTCGTGAATACACTGCTTTTATGCTGCGGCCAGCAGGATGATTTTCCCATGAGTATGCCCGTTTTCCGCCTCCCGATGCGCTTCTCTTGCCTGATCGAGCGGGAGGGTTTTCGCGATGGGGATTCGGAAGCTGCCGCGGGCGGCATCGTCGGCTAATTCATAGAGGCGCGAGGCGTCGGGCTGGGCCATGAATCCGGCGGCGCGGATGTTGCGGGCTGTGGCTCCTTTGGGCACGCCGAGCGTGGTTCCGAAGACGCCGCCCTCTTTGAGGGTGCGGAGAGCGCGCTCGGCGGTGGGGCCGCCTACGGTGTCGGCTACGGCGTCGAGGTCGTGGAGCTTCTCCAATTCTCTTTCGTCGTCAATGGCTACGATCTGCTGCGCGCCGAGGGATTTGGCTTCTTCCATTTCGGAGCGGCGAACTCCAGCGAGGACCGTGGCTCCGTGATCGAGCGCGACGTGAACGGCGGTGCGGCCTACGCCGCCGAGGGCCCCGAGGACGAGGACCTTTTGGCCGGGCTGAATTTTGATGGCGCGTTCCATTAGCTGCGCGCCTGTGGTGACGACGAGCGGGAGAGCGGCGGCCTGTTTGAAGTCGAGATTTTCGGGGATGGGAGCGAGGACGTTGGCTTTGGCGGTGGTGTACTCGGCGTAGGTTCCGTTGGCAAGGGCCATGACGCGCTGGCCGATGGAGAATCCGGTGACGCCTTCACCTACGGATTCCACTTCGCCGGCAAGATCGCGGCCGAGGATGGCGGGCAGCTCAACGTCGATGCGTCCCCTGGTGGCGCCGCTGCGAATCTTCCAGTCAATGGGATTGACGCTGGTGGCATGCACACGGACGCGCACTTCTCCAGGACCGACGGCCGGGGCGTCCACGTCTTCCATCTTCAGATGGTTTGGGTCTCCGTACGCTTCCATTACGACTGCCTTCATGGGAATTTCTCCTTTCTGGATACGATGCGCGGGAGGGCGATTGCGAGGGCTCGGCGGGGCATCTAACCGGGATGGTATGGGACGAGCGGGCGCAGTCAGGATCGGGATTTCGGGTTGGCGGTACAAGGGCTGGCGGGGCAAGTTTTATCCGGCGAAGCTGCCGCAGAGGCGGGAGCTGGAATTTGCCAGCCGTGAGTTTGCGACGATTGAGCTGAATGGGAGCTTCTATTCGCTGCAGCGGCCGGAGAGCTACGAGCGCTGGCGGGAGGAAACTCCTGAGGATTTTGTGTTTTCGGTGAAGGGGTCGCGGTACATTACGCATCTGCGGCGGCTGAGAGATGTAAAGCAGCCGCTGGCAAATTTCTTTGCACAGGGTTTGCTGGAGTTTGGAGAAAAGCTGGGGCCGATCCTGTGGCAATTTCCGCCGAACTTTAAGTATGAGCGGGAGCGGTTTGAGACATTCTTTCGCATGCTGCCTCGGAGCACTCGGGCGGCGGCGCGCTTGGCGCGCAAGCATGATGACTGGATGAAGGATCGCTGCTACACGAAGCCGGGGCACGACAGGCCGCTGCTGCATTGCGTGGAAATTCGGAACGAGAGTTTTGTTGTACCGGAATTCGTCGACCTGTTGAGGGAGCATGATATTGGGCTGGTGGTGGCGGATACGGTAGAGTGGCCGCTGCTGATGGATGTGACGAGCGATTTTGTTTATTGCCGGCTGCATGGGTCGGAACAACTCTACGCCAGCGGCTATACGGATGCTGCTTTGAAGAAATGGGCGGCGCGGGTGGCGAGGTGGGCAAAGGGCCGCGACTCGGCAGACGGACGGTTTGCGCAGCCGGAGCGAACGGCTCCGAAAAATGCGCGCGATGTCTATGTTTATTTCGACAATGATGCGAAGGTGCGAGCTCCGGCGGATGCGAGAAAGCTGCGGGAGATGCTGATGGAGCCTCCGGGTGAGCTCAACGTGCCTCGTGCCGCGTGATCCTTTTCTCATAAAGCCCTCGCGGTTCCCGCCGATAGACAAGCCAGACGCCCCTCCCTCCGAACGCGTTTTGAAGTTCGCGGCGGAGGCGTTCGCAAATTCGCAATCCGGAAAAGTTGAGGGAAGCGCGCCGATGTTTGCCATCGTAGGAATTCTGCTGGTTTTCGGAGCCGTGATTGGCGGCTTCTTGATGGAGAAGGGGCACCTCGCGGTCCTGGTGCAGCCGGCGGAGTTCCTGATTATTGTGGGCGCGGGGATTGGGACTTTGCTGATCGCCAATCCGATGCACACCTTGAAGGCGATTGCGTCGTCGGCCATGTGCGTGTTCGGGAAATCGCATTTCACCAAAGAGCGTTATGTCTCGATGCTGAAGATGATGTTCGAGCTGCTGAACAAGGTTCGGCGCTCGGGCATGTTGTCGATTGAGGCGGACATTGAAGAGCCTGCGGAGAGCCTGATCTTCAAGGAATACCCGGATTTTATTCACGACGAAGGGGTGCGCAGCTTTGTATGCGACACGATGCGGATGGCGGTGACCGGAGGAGTGGAGCCGTTTGACCTGGACCAGATGATGGACCTGGACATGGAGGTGCAGCATCGGTGCGCGCACCAGCCGGTTTCGTCCTTGATGACGGCGGCGGATTCGCTGCCGGGGCTGGGGATTGTGGCGGCGGTGCTGGGAGTGGTCATCACGATGGGCGCCCTTGGCGGGCCTGCTGAGGAGATTGGGCGGAAGGTGGCGGCGGCGCTGGTGGGGACGTTCCTGGGAATCCTGCTGTGTTATGGTCTGGTGGGTCCGATGAGCTCGTTTATGAGCAAGGAGGCCGAGGAAGAGCACGCATTTCTCTATGTACTGCGCGTGCTGATGGTGGCCTTTATTAAAGGCAATGCTCCGGTGCAGGCAGTGGAGATGGCGCGGCGCGCCGTTCCGGTGCATGTGCGGCCCACATTTGCTGAAGTGGAAGCGGCGTGCCGCGGAGAGCGGACGGCCGCCAAAGCGGAAGAGCAGGTGGCGTAAAAGCGCATGCCTCCCAAGACGATCATCCTGGTCAAAAAGGCCAAAGGGCACGCGGGCCATCATGGAGGCGCGTGGAAGGTGGCCTACGCCGATTTTGTAACTGCGATGATGGCATTATTCATCGTGCTCTGGCTGATGAACACGAATGCGAGTGTAAGGAAGGCAGTGGCCGGATACTTCAATGATCCGATGGGGCGCTCGACGCTGACGGGGACCAACCGCTCGGGTTCGGGCGATAACCTGCCTGTTACCAAAGACAACATCAAGAGCCTGAAGGAGCGGCTGCAGAAGAGCATTGGGCAGTTGAACGATCTGAAGGCGCTGTCAAACCAGATTGAGATTACGGTGACCCCTGAAGGCCTGCGCATTGAGTTGCTGGAGACGAAGGACGGGAGTTTTTTTGACACGGGCAGCGCGGTGCTGAACGGTAGAGGGCGGGAAATTCTGAGGGTGCTGGCGCAGCAGTTGGCGACGGTTCCGAACAGGATTTCGATTGAAGGCCACACCGATGCGCGGCCTTACGCGGGCAAGGCGTTCTACAGTAACTGGGAGCTTTCGACCGATCGCGCAAATGCCGCGCGGCGGCTGATGCAGGAGAGCGGGCTGCGTCCCAATCAGGTCTCGCAGGTGCGGGGTTACGCGGCCGAGAAGCTGCGCGTGCCGTCGAACCCGCTCGATCCTTCGAACCGAAGAATTTCGTTGATCGTGCAGTATCTCGATGCCGCTCCGCCGCCGGAGCAGAAGGTAGCCGGAGATTCGCCGGACTCATCGACTGCAGCGCATCCAGCGAACAGTCCAGACAAGACTGCCGCGGATAAGGCGGCACGAAAGCCTTCCCCGGCGGTTCCAATGGCCGCAAATAAATCAGCGTCCGCGAAGCCGGGCGGGTTTGTCTCCAAACTGATGCATTCAGGATTTGTGCGAAAGATGCGCGGGCGTTGAGGCCGTGCATCCGCAGGAATTGCGGGCGATCCATTGAACAGGCAGTACGATCTTGGTCGCTGAGCGAGATGGTTCGGCGCTGGCAAGAATATCGAACAGCAGGTTGGCGGCCACTCGCCCGAGTTCCTGCGCCGGCTGGCGCACGACCGAGAGTCGCGGTTTGAGCACATCGGCCATATCGAAGTCATCAAACGCGGCGAGCGCGAGGTCAGTGGGGATGCGCACGCCGGCATCGAGCAGAGCGACGAGCGCATAGCGCGTGGTGAGGCCGTTGGAGGTGAAGATGGCTGTGGGCGGATGAGCGCCGCGCAGCGCATCGAGCAAAACGACGGAGGCCACCTCCTGAGTGGGGCAGGCGAGGATAGGGAGTGGCTTGAGTCCGGCGCGGCGCATCGCCCGCTGGTAACCTTCAAAGCGCGTCCGCAGGGTGTACAGCCGATCGTTGAGCGCGGCAAAGGCAACGCGCTTATGCCCGTGGGCGGAAACGAGGTGTTCAATGGCCAGTTCGACTCCGGCGCGATTTTCAACCAGCACCGAGCAGCAGCGCTCGTCTCGCAGAGGCCGATCAATGGCAACGATCGGAGTTCCATGGAACTCGGGTAGGCTGAGGCGGGAAGGGCCCTCGTTTGCGGGAATTACGATGAGCCCGTCAACATGACGGCGCAGCATCAGTTGCGCTTCCGTGTATTCGGTTTCCGAGTCCTCGTTCGATGTGGTCAGGATTACGGAGTAGCCGTTTTCACGTGCGACGGTGTTGAGGGCGTGCGCGCACATTGCGAAAAAAGGGTCGTAGAGATAAGGGACAATGATGCCGATACTGCGCGACTTCTGGCCGCGCAGCGCGCGGGCCATTTCGTTGGGCCGGTAGCCGAGCTTTTGCACCGCGCTGCGGATGCGGCGGGCGGCGTCATCCGAGACATACGCCGAACCGTTCAGAAGCCGGGACACGGTCATGGGTCCCACGCCGGCGAGGCTCGCTACGTCCTTTATAGTCGGCTTGCGAGTCAAGAGGCCGACGCTCGCACGTTTGGAGACATCTTTGATGGTGGGCTTTCGAGTCATTAAGGGTTCGCGCCGTTTCAAGCGGGAATCGTGAGAACATGAAGACGTTATCACATCGCGGCATTCGACGAGAACGTGAAAGCAATTGTTGGAGAGAAGAATGAGATTGAAGGTGCTGCCGGCGTTCCTGGTTGTGTTTGTGATGTGTGCACCGCAGGCGCTGCATGGCCAGAACATTGCGTTTGAGCGGGCGGCGACCCTGCGGCATGGAATCAACCTCTCCGGATGGTTTGATACGCGGGACCTCTCAGAGCAGCACTTTGCCCATTTCACCAGCGCGGCCGATTTGAAAGAGATCCATGCGATGGGATTTGATTTTGTTCGGCTGGGCTTTGATCCGGCCCTGATTGAGCGGCACGGCGAGGTCGCGGCGGCGAATCCGAAGGCGCTTGCAAAACTTGATGAAGCCGTGAAGGAGGCATTGGAAAATCACCTTTCCGTGCTGCTGTGCGTTTTTCCGGACGATACCTACAAGCATGAGCTGGCGACGGACCGCGGCGTGGATGATTTCGTCCAGTTGTGGCGAATTCTGGCGCAGCATTTTGCCTCGGAAGATGCGAACCACATTTTCTTTGAACTGATGAATGAGCCGGAGGCTCCGGACCCGTATCGCTGGATGGGAATTCAAGCGACGGTGGTGCATGCGATTCGGCAAATTGACACGGTGCATACGATTGTGGCGACGGCGGCAAATTATTCGAGCCTTCCGGACCTGCTGGTGCTGGAACCGGTGCGCGATGCCAACGTAATTTATAACTTCCACTTTTATGAGCCGTATGAATTTACACACCAGGGCGCGTCATGGGGCGCAGACGACTGGATTTATTACAAGAACATCCCGTTTCCTGCGACTCAGGATTCCTTAAGCTCGCAGATGAAGCAGGTTCCGGGCGATCTGGCGCGCTACAATCTCTACCTCTACGGAGCCGATGGATGGAATGCACAGGCGATTGCCGGGCGGATTGCGTTTGCCGCAGCGTGGGCGCGCGAGCGGCATGTTCCTCTGATCTGTGATGAGTTCGGCGCTTATCGCGACACGGCTCCTCCGGATTCGCGAGCGCGCTGGATCAAGGCAGTTCGCTCGGCGCTTGAGGCCAACCACATTGGCTGGGCGATGTGGGATTATCGGGGTAATTTTGGCGTGGTGAAGAGGACCGATACGGAAATTAGGCCGGACGGCGCGATTTTGAAGGCGCTGGGGCTCAATGGCGAGGCTCAGCCGGTGGCGCTTTCGCAATAATCCCGTCATGCGCGACACGCGGTGATTGAGTCCGGCGCGCGGGTCCACGTTTCGGTTCGGCCAAAAAACGGAATGCCAACGTAGCCGCGCAAGTTGAGCTTGTTTCCGTCGCGAGTCATCGAGCCAGTGTATGTTTTTCCGGACTTGGGATCGTAAAGTTTTCCATCCTGCGCGCGATTCGGGTCCACAAGCTTAAAGCCCGTGCCGATCTTCATGCCGCAAAGCGAACGAC
>JBOGMA010000541.1:0-8411 GCA_050746465.1 Acidobacteriaceae bacterium | reverse complement strand
GGACTCGGCATACCAATCGTCAGGACATTTTCACTGCCCAAAGCGTCGGCGGCAATGGCCGCGACCAGCGCGGAATCAATTCCTCCGCTAAGTCCGATCGCTACTTTCGAGAATCCGCACTTACGTACGTAATCCCGAGTGCCAAGAACCAGCGCGCGATACGTTGCCTCTTCCTCGGACTCCGCCTGCGGGTGCATATCGCCGGTGAGCGATTCGGTATCGACAAGGACGAGGTCTTCTTCAAAAGACTTTGCCTGCGCGATCACTTCGCCATTTCGTCCAAGCGCGAGGCTCGATCCGTCAAAGACAAGTGAGTCGTTTCCGCCCACCTGGTTGACCATAACGACGGGCTTGCAGTGGTGGCGTGCAATGGCCGAAAGCATTTCGCGGCGCGCTGCAAGCTTGCCACGCCAGTAAGGCGACGCGGAGATGTTCAGAATCAGCGAGCCGCCGGAGCGCATCAGCTCCTCTACGGGATCGACGTTATAAAGCCGGTTCTCCCAGAAACTCTTGTCGTTCCACGCGTCCTCGCAGATTGTGAGTGCCGCCTGTTCGCCCTCAATGCTGACGAGGCGCTGGTCGTGCGCGGACGCAAAGTAGCGCTGCTCGTCGAAGACATCGTAAAAAGGCAGCAGCATTTTGGACTGCACGAAATCAACGCGCCCGTTACGCAGCAGCGCGGCGGAATTCATGACGTGTTTGCCCGTTCCTGCAGGCGCGGGCGTGACGTATCCGCAGATGATGGCAATTTTGCTGTCAGCCGTATGTGCCGCAATTTCCGCAATGACCTGCCCGGCGCGCGCTACGAAAGCCGGCTTCTCCAGCAAGTCCGCCGGAGGGTAGCCGCAGACTGCCAGTTCTGGAAAAATTACCAGCGTGGCTCCGCCCTGCGCCGCTCGGTCGGCGAAGTCAATGATCTTGCGGGCGTTCCCATCGAAGTCTCCAACGGTGGGATTGATCTGGGCGAGCGCAATCTTCACAAGGATAAGTTTACCTGTTGATGGAGTTGCTTACCCGCCTCATTGGACCCGCTCCCAGACAAGCTGGGCAACAATCGTGTCTCTCCCGGCACGAACGGGCCCGGTGCGGAGCGTGAGGGTGTTGCCCTCAAACTTGTAGTAGCGCACTTCCGGCCGGCCTACCCAATTCGGAAACAGGCTTGCCTCGACATGATGCGTTACCGTATCCCCTTCGACCGTGTAGCGACCCGTGTAGGCGATGTAGTCCCTGCGCCCTGCGCGACTGGCCAGCCGAAACGCGCCCGCGCCGTCGTGCGCCTTCAAGGCGGCCTTCAGCCGTGCGCGACGTGATGGCCAGTCGTTTGCGGGACTCAGGTTGCCGCTCATGTAGCCTTCGACGGAGTAAAGCAGATAGCCGCGCACCGCCGTTCCCCACGGATGCTCCACCGTCCCGTCCTCGTGGAGGAACGAGTAGTCGCGAAGACGCCATGTGCCTACAAAATTCGCTGCGTTGGCTTCCATCAGACCTCGGGCAGTACCAGCGTATCCATTTCCAGAAATTGCCGCAGCACCGGATCGGTGGAGGCCTTCATCTCGTCCGTGGTCCCGAAGAAATGTGCTTTGGCCTGGTGGAGGAAGAGCACTCGGTCCGCAAGCCGCTCGGCAAAGCGCATGTCATGCGTGACGACAATGCTGGTGAGATGGAGTTGGCGTTTCAGCTTCTGAATCAGGTCGCCGAGCAGGTGCGCAATTAGCGGATCGACCATAGTGGTCGGCTCGTCGTACAGAATGGCCTGTGGCTGCGCGGCAAGAGCGCGGGCGATTGCCACTGAGCGCTTCATCCCAGTGGAAAGATCGGACGGCATCAGATCGCCCATTCCGGAAACCCCGACCATTTCCAGCAAGCCATTCACGAGCTGTTGAATTTGATCCTCGGCGAGTTCCTTGCGCTCGCGCAGCGGGAAGGCCACATTTTCACCCACGGTAAGCGAATCGAATAAGGCGCCGTTCTGGAAAACCATGGTGACTTTGCGGCGAATATTCTGCAACTGCTTTTCGTCGAATCCGGTAATGTCCTCCCCGGCGACCTTTATCCGGCCCGAGTCCGGCTTGAGAAAGCCCATGATCTGCTGGAGCGAGACGGACTTGCCCACTCCGCTGCGACCGAGAATGCAGAGCGTTTCGCCCGGGTTAACAAAAAAGCTTACGTCATCCAGCACCACAAGATCGCCGAACGACTTGGAGACGTGCTCGAATGCAATATACGGGCCGGACTCCCGATGGCCGGAGTCTTCGACGATGACCGGAATTTCCGCATTGCTAACCAGTGGCGTACTCCCTGAGACCGCAGTTCCTCACTTCAGCTTATTGGATACAGGGCGAATGCTCCAGCACCGCTTTTTTGAGCTCAGCGGGGGTATTCAGGTTCAGGAACCAGCGGTAGAGCGGAATCGGCTGAGGCCATGACTGCGCCGCCGCGACCGACTCAACGTTGAAGTCATCCACGAGCAGCCCCGTGGCCGTTGCAGCGCGTTCCACGGCGCGGATCACTTTGGCGTCGCCCTCAGCAAGCGCGGCCTTCACGTGCGGTAGCAGGGCACGACTGTAAACGGCGCAGAGCGGCTGCGGAAGTCCCTGAAGCCGCGGAATCGTGGCCAGCGCATGGGTGGAATTTGTGCGCTCCATCATCCAGCGCAGGAACTCAACTGGAAGCCAGGGCAGATCGACGGCAAGAAAAAGATTTTGCTCCGCATCACTGCTTGCGAGCGCCGCTTCAATTCCTCCGAGCGGCCCGAGATGGGAAAAATTGTCAGAGATCACCGGCGCAAACCTGGCGAGGTCCGGCCGGGAACCCGCAATTGAAGGGGAAAAGCCCAGGGCGCGGAGCTTCGCGAGAGCATGTTCGATCAGCGGACGGCCACCCAGCTCCAGCAACGCCTTGTCGCGGCCCATCCGCGTGCTCTGGCCGCCGGCAAGGACAAAGGCATTCACTTGCCCAGCTCTTCAAAGAAGGTGATGATTGATTCAATTCCGCGATAGAAGTTCGCGAGATGGAATTTCTCATTGGGCGCGTGAAGGTTGTCGTCTGGAAGCCCAAAGCCCATCATCACCGAAGGAATCTTCAGGTGGCGCTCGAAGTCGCCCACGATCGGAATGGAGCCTCCAGAGCGAATAAAGACCGTGTCCTTGTCCCACACCTGCTTCAGGGCGCGCGTGGCCGCCTGAATGTAGGGATTGTCGGTTCCGATCACGATGGCTTCGCCGGAGTGGATGAGGCGGACATCCACAGTGACCCCTTCGGGTGTGAGCGCGTCAACATATTTCTTGTACTGCTCGAAGGTCTTTTCCGGAGTCATATCGGGCACCAGCCGCATCGAAACCTTCGCCACAGCCTTTGCCGGAATCACAGTTTTGGCGCCCGCGCCGATGAAGCCTCCCGGCATTCCGTGAACATCGAGCGTAGGCCGTGCCCAGGTGCGTTCAAGAACCGAGAAGCCGGGCTCTCCCGTGAGCTGGCTGGAACCAACTTCTGTCTGGCGATAATGCTCTTCATCAAACGGAAGCTGACGCCATGTCTTCAACTCGTCTTCGCTGGGGGCCTTCACATCGTCGTAGAAGCCCGGTATCAGAATCCTCCCGGAGGAATCCTTCAACTGCGCAATGATCTGCGCAAGCGCGACGAACGGATTGGGCGCGGCCCCGCCGTAGATGCCGGAGTGCAGGTCCGTCATTGCGCCTCGGGCCTCAATCTCGGTATAGATCATTCCGCGCAGGCCGACGCACAGCGTGGGCATCTCGGGCGCAAACAATTCCGTATCGGACACAAGCGCGAAATCCGCCTTGAGCCGGTCCGGTTTCTCCCGCACAAACTTGGCAATCTGCTCGCCGCCAACTTCTTCTTCGCCCTCAAGGATGACGCGAACATTGATGGGCAGCTTGCCGCCATGCGCCTTGAACAGCGACTCCAGCGCCTTTACGTGCATGTACATCTGGCCCTTGTCATCCACGGCGCCGCGGGCATAAATATTCCCATCGCGCTCAGTCGGCTCAAAGGGCGGCGACCTCCACTCGTCCAGCGGATCAGGCGGTTGCACGTCGTAATGTCCATAGCAGAGACAGGTGGGCTTACCCGGCGCGTGCAGCCAGTCGGCATACACCAGGGGATGGCCAGCAGTTTTGATGACCTCAACATGCTCCATGCCGATGCGCTTCAATTCCTCGCAAAGCCAGATCGCGGCTCCGAAAACGTCGGCCTTGTGCTCAGGCAGCGTGGAGATGGAAGGGATGCGAAGCAGGGCCTTCAGTTCATCCAGAAATCGGGGATAGTTTTGACGTGCGTAATCGACTGCTGCGGAGGGCATATACGGCTCCTGAATCTTCGATGCTTCGACAGAGCAGTATAAAGGACTGCGCGAAGCAGCGTGTTATCCAAGCTTTTCGCGCAGCAGCTTCATCTCGTGGCCCAGATCATCCAGGCGCTTCAAAAGCTCGGTCTGCCTGAACTCGTCGCCCGTGGGCACGCGACCCTCAATGTAAAACGACCCATTCGGTTCCAGAACACAGCGCGAGACTTCCTCAAAGGTTTCGAACCCCTGCCGGTGCAGCACCGCCAACAGCTCTTCATCGCTGAGAAGTTCTTTTTTCAGCGCGTATTTGTCCAGTTTGCCGTTGGTGATCAAAGTGCGCTCCACCCCACCCATCGCGCGGCTCAGGCGCGGAGACGAATACAGCACGCGCACCACCAGCCAGTTGATGGTCAGCAATGTGGCGGCCCCGATGATGCCTCCGGAAATTGAGTTGTCATTGCCAATGATCGCGTTCTGGACAGTATTCGACAGCGAGAGCAGCACTACCAGATCAAACGGGTTAAGCTGCGCCAGCTCGCGTTTTCCGAAAACGCGAAGCAAAATGATCAGCGCGAAATAGACAATGATCGGCCGGATGATCTTTTCGAGAATGGGGATGGGAATGGAAAACATCTCATGCGACATGGGACGTGACCTCGCTCTGGTGCATTAATGCGCAAAATTATAGGAAAGCTGCAGCCCGCGTCCATTGGGAGTGTCCACCGCCGAAAACGAGACACGTCCCGCCTCCCGCGATCTGCGGCTCTCCACATATCCGCCAATCAGGTACCCAAAAACGCTGCCCACCAGCACGTCTGACGGAAAATGCTGGCGCGCCAAAACCCGGGAAACCGATACTGTGGTCGCCAACGAATAGACAATCGCCTTTGTCGCCGGGCCGTTGTACTGGTCGGCGACAACATGAGCGAACGACCAGACGACCATGGTGTGCAGGGAAGGCATGGATTGGCCATCAGGCCAAGTCTTCGTTCCATGCGGCCAGAAACGGCCCGTGCCGTCGCCCTGGTTGGGGCGCTCGCGGTCAGTGGCATATTTCAAGCCTTCATTGAGGATCGCCGAATCCACCGCGGCTTCGGCGGAGAGGACCGCGGTCTCGCGCATGAGGCCGTTATGGGTCGCATCGCCGATGAAATACCCGGCCCCGGACGCCGCGATTGGCGCATAGAGGCCGCCTAAATCGGAGATCGTATTGAACCGGTCTTCGCGATGAGGGTCACGCCCCAAAGACCGCATGGCATGCGCGTCGTAATCAATAGCAACGCCCGTCGCCACTCCGAAAGGAACCAGCCAGAACAGATCTTTGGTTGTGGTGCGGGACGGACTTGCCAGAATGCCGACCTCGTCCTGAACCACATGAAGCGCGCAGACCTTCGGCGCGCTGAGCACGCATTCAGGAGAGCTCTGGCACCACGCGAGCGCAGGGAAGCTAACGGCGAACAACAGAAAAGCGGCGAAAAATAATCTCATGGCCGTTTTGAGATTACCATTCGCCGCCTCACGGATTTCCTGAGATGCCTGGGCTTCACGCCGATTGCTCAACCAGGGGCCCATGAGTCTTTGCCGTCGGCATCGGCTTCTTCTCCTCGGGCGGAGGAGCATCCCCAATGCGCTTGGTATAACTGCACGTGACATCGCCCTCGGGCTCGCCCTTTTTGGCGCGTTTCTTCGGAGCGGCAGCCTCGTCCGCGGAGGGCTTTTTGTTATTGGGGCAGACCAGATAGACGCCTGACTTGAGAGTCTTCTCCATCAGATAAGGACTGCCGCACTCGGGGCATTTTTTGTCCACCGGCTTGAAATTCGCCGTAAAGTCGCACTTCGGATACTCCGAGCAGCCATAGAAGAAATTGCCGCGGCGCGCTTTCTTTTCGACGATCTCACCCACTCCGCACTTCGGGCACTTCACGCCGATGGTGTTCTGCTTGATGTACTTGCACTTCGGATAACCGGAACAGGAAATGAATTCGCCGTACTGCCCGTTGCGCAGGACAAGCTGCTTGCCGCACTTGGGGCATTTTTCATCGAGCGGCTGCGCGGGCCTCTGCTGCTGCTTCTGGTTCAGGCGGCGCACCGTCTTGCACGGCGGGTCCTCGTTGTAACCGGGACACGCCATGAATGGCCCCCACGGCCCGTTGCGCAGCACCATCACGCGCCCGCAATTCTCGCAGTACTCCTCTTCCTGCTCGGCTTCTTCTCCCGGCGGAGCCATGTTAGGCTTCGCGTCATAATTTTCCTTCGTGAAGGTGCAGCTACCGGGCTTCTTCTTGTCGTAAGCGCTGCAGGCATAGAACGAGCCGAACTTGCCCCACTTCAACACCAGTGGCGAGCCGCACAGATCGCATACCTGGTCCGTCGGCTTCTCCATGCGCTTGACGTCTTCCATCTGCTCGCCCGCAATCTTCAGTTCCTCTTCAAAGTAGCGGTAGAACGCCTTCAGCAGATCGGTCCACTTTTCCTTGCCTTCTTCAATGTCGTCCAGCTCTACTTCGAGCTTTGCCGTGTACTGTTTGTCGAAGATGTAGGGAAAATTCTTGACCAGCAGTCCATTCACCACCGTCCCTATTTCGGTGGGAACAAACGGGCCGCTGCGCTTACCGCCCATTTTCGCTACATATTCGCGGTCCTGAATGGTGTTGATAATGGAGGCGTAAGTCGAAGGCCGCCCGATGCCTCGCTCTTCCAACTCCCTGACCAGCGATGCTTCGTTGTAACGCGGAGGAGGCTGGGTAAATTTCTGCACCGCGTCCACGGCGTTGCGCGCGGCCAGCTCAATCGCCGGTTCCACGAATTCGGGAATCGGCTGCGCTGCGCCGTCTCCGGCTGCTTCGTTTTTGGCTTCGATTTTCGCCACCTGCTGGCGATACTGCTTCCGAGCGTCCGCCAGCTTACCTTCGCGCTTGCGCACGGCCATCTGCTGCAGGCGCTCCTTGGCGGCGAGCTTCAAAGCCTCGCCTTCGCGCAGCGCGGGAAGCTGCTGATCTTCCTCGCCATCACCCTGCTTTTCGTCCTGATAGACCTTAAGGTATCCATCAAATTTCAGGACCGTGCCGGTCAGCCGGAAGTTGTAGGTTCGGCCGTTCTTCGCATCGATCTCCACGGTCGTGACATCGTAGAGTGCAGGCATCATCTGCGACGCAACAAAACGCTGCCAGATGAGCTTGTAAAGCCTGTACTGCTCGTCAGAAAGATACTTGCGAATCTCGTCCGGATGAAGCGCCGGATCAGACGGGCGGATTGCTTCGTGCGCGTCCTGAGCATCCTTCTTCGACTTGAAAGTATTGGCCGCAGCGGGCAGGTATGCGCCGCCCAGCTTGGACTGGATATAGCTGCGCGCCGCCTGAATCGCCTCGGGCGCAACGCGGGTCGAATCCGTCCGCATGTAGGTGATCAGGCCGATCGTTCCTTCTTTGCCAATCTCAACGCCTTCATAGAGCCGCTGCGCCACGCCCATGGTGCGCTTCACGCTGAAGCCGAGCTTCGCCGCGGCGTCCTGCTGCAGCTTGCTGGTAATAAAAGGAGCAGACGGCGAGCGTTTCCGCTCCTTCTTCTCCACCGACCGGACCGACCACTGCGCCGCGCTCGCCGCTTCCACGATCTCACCCGCTGTCTTTCCGTCGGGAACCGCCGGCTGGCTTACCGTATCGACTTTGGCGCGCTCCCCGTCGATGCCGATGAATCGCGCGGTAATGAGCGACGGCTCGCGCTGCGTCGTTTCCAGAATGGCGTCGATCATCCAATACTCGACCGGAACGAAAGCCTTGATTTCTTCCTCGCGCTCCACAATCAGGCGCACCGCAACCGTCTGAACGCGGCCGGCGGAAAGTCCGCGCCGGACCTTGTCCCAAAGCAGCGGCGAAATCTGATACCCGACGATGCGATCCAGAACACGGCGCGTCTGCTGCGCGTCCACCAGGTGCTTGTCCACGTCACGAGCCTGATCAAAGGCGGCTTTCACGGCTTTGGGCGTGATCTCGTTGAACGTGATGCGATGGATTGCGTGCGGCTTTACCGAGCTGCGCAGCTCATCCTCAAGGTGCGCCGCAATCGCCTCGCCTTCGCGGTCGGGGTCAGGCGCGAGATACACGCT
>JBOGMA010000540.1:0-5985 GCA_050746465.1 Acidobacteriaceae bacterium | reverse complement strand
GCGGAGGGACCTGCACGTTCTTTTGACCTCACCGGTACCGAGTCCTCCTAGTCGTACCTTTCGAAGACCACTTGCTTCTTGTGCCAGCCTGTCTCCACGAGCCGGTCGCGGTTGCAGGAAACCATGTCATTCAGCCCGCAAATGTAGGCATGAATATCGAACACCAGCGGCTCCCCGGCTGGAAGATCAAACGGGCGATGTCCGTTCCGCCGCGCCTTCAGTAACTCCGAGACATGGTCCTGCACATATCCTCGAAGGCCCTTCCAGTCCTCATGCGCACGGCTCAGGCTGGAGAGGTAGTGGAAATTCGGATGCTCCGCCGCCAGCCCCTCAAAATATTCCTGGTAATAAATCTCGGACGGGTAACGCGTTCCATACACCAGCCAGATATTCCGACCCTCGCTGCGGTCTTCTCCCCATTCCGGAAACAGATGCTGCGTAAAGGCGCGCATCGGGGCGATCCCCGTCCCCGTCGCGATAAAAATGCAATCAACCAACGGCTGCCGCAAGGTGAACAGCCCATGCGGTCCATGAAACTGCACTTCCTGCCCCGGCTCCATATCGCAAAGCCGGTTGGAAAAGAATCCACCCTCCACCCGGTTCACGCAAAGATCAAACCGGTTCCCCGAGGCGGCCGACGCGATCGAATAAGCCCGAGTCTGCTGCTTACCGGCAGCGTCCTCAGCAATCGTCGAAACAAACTGTCCCGACGTAAACGGAAACGAATCCAGTTCTGGAACGGAAAATTCTAAGTGGAAACACTGAGCAGGCTCCGATAACAGGAGCTTGTTTTCAAGGCGGGCTGTATAAAGCTGGCGTGCCAAAACTCTGACGTACCTCCAGAGGCGGATTCAAGCGAAACCAGTGTACCCGGTTCCACATTCGACTCGGAACATCTTTCCCGAGCGTCCAGCCGTCCCCATTATCTTGGATGATCCCCAGGCGTTTTCGGAAGCAGCGCGCCCCAACGCTCTACCGCTGATCGCTGACCGCTGACCGCTGATCGCTGATCGCTGATCGCTGAACGCTGACCGCTGACCGCTCGCCTCTCAGCGCTCTCCCCATTTCAGCTTGGAGCGCAGCACGTCAAAATATCCCGTAGCTCCCAGCCGCATCAGTTTCACGCTGTAGTCGGACCGGCGGCAGCGCACCTCATCGCCCACCTTCAGCGGAATCGCCTCCTGCCCATCCACCGTCAAAAACGTCTGGTCGGGAATGCCCTCAATCTTCACGCTCAGCTTCGCGTCCCCGCGCACCACCATGGGCCGCAGCGTCAACAGGTGCGGACACACCGGCGTCACAATCAGCGCGTCCACATCCGGAACCAGAATCGGTCCATTCGCCGCCAGTGAGTACGCCGTCGAACCCGTAGGCGTACCGATAATCACGCCGTCAGCGCGAAACGCCGCCGCAAGCTGCCCATCCAGCGTCACCCTGAAATCGCCCATGCGGGCAATGGCGCCCTTGGCCACAACCACATCGTTCAGCGCCTCGTGCTCTGTGAACAACGCACCTTCTCGCCAAAGCTCGCTGTGCAACATGAAGCGCGGGTCCATGGTGAAGCAGTCGCGGCACCATCCTTCCAGAGTGGAATAAAGGTCCGCCAGCCGCACTTCCGTCAGAAATCCCAGCGACCCGAGATTCACGCTGAGAATCGGCGTCCCGGTTTTCACAAACACCCGCGCCGCAGACAGCACCGTCCCGTCCCCGCCCAGCACAATCACCAGCTCCGGCTTCTCCGCCGGAAGCAGATGCCGCTCCACAATCCGCGCCGTCTGCGTGTACTCCCCGCTTACCGGATCAAGAATCGGGTCCAGCCCATGCTCCCGCATCCAGAGCACCAGTTCCGGCAGCAGAGCTTTCAACTCTTCCTTCTGCGGTTTTGAAATGACGGCGACAGGGCGCATGAACACAAGTGTATCGAAAGCCAGGCAGTTCGCTACTAAGGACAAAAAATCAGCTACTCGGCCAGGTTCAATTTGGCACCGAACCCCTCTGTGTCCTCTGTGGTGAATTTTTCAAATGAAAAATCGCGTGCAGCAAAAACTCTACATTGCCCTCGGCGCCTTGAATCGGCGACTCGATGACTTCAATTCCGCCGCCGCCCAGTTCCACAACGCACTCCCGCACCCGCTCAATCGCTGACTCCCGCGCTGCCGCATCCCGCACAATCCCGCCCTTGCCCACTTTTTCCCGCCCCACCTCAAACTGCGGCTTCACCAGCATCACAGCTTCCAGCGGCACCGCCGCGCCCACAGCCGCAACCACCGCCGGCAGCACCAACGTTGCCGAAATAAACGCCACATCCATCGCGAAAAATTCGATTCCCTCCGGCAAATCGCCAGCCGCCAGCTTGCGCGCATTGGTGCGCTCCATCAGCGTTACCCGCGGATCGCGACGCAGCGCCTCCGCAATCTGTCCATATCCGGTATCTACCGCGAGAACGCGCGCCGCCCCGTGCTGCAACATGCAATCGGTAAATCCCCCGGTCGATGCGCCCACGTCCAGACAGAATTTCCCGCCGAGATCGATCCCCCAATGTCGCAGCGCCTCTTCCAGCTTCAACCCACCCCGGCTCACATAGCGCAGATCACCGCCAAGCAGGCGAATCGCGGCCGATTCCGCCACCGAGTGCCCTGGCTTCTCCACCTTCTGCTCATCCACCAGCACCCGCCCCGCCAGAATCAACGCCTGCGCCCGCTCACGGCTCGCCACCAGCCCTCGATCCACAAGCAATTTGTCGAGACGCTGCTTTGTTGATTTTGAATCGGCCCCCAATTTTGCTAACCTTCCTGACCGCTGATCGCTGAACGCTGACGCTCTCTTCAGTGTGCATCATCCGTCCGCGCCGGACTAAAATACCACTAGCCCGTGTCCGACATCGCTTCCAACCCGAATGTTCCGACCGCGCGAGGCGACAGCCGGAGCTTCGGCTGGGTCGGGTGGCTGGGTTGGATCATCGCCGCGCTGGCCATCATCGCCGCCATCTGCTTCGTAGTTCACAGCTCCAGCCTGCAACGTCAGATCAATTCCGACAACGCGCAGCTTACAAAATTGAAGGCCGACAACGCGCGTTCACAGCAGGTCATGGATTCCCTCACCTCGCCTGATGCAGCCCGGGTTCGTCTCTCAGAAACGCGCCGTCCCGAACGCCCCACCGGGCACATCATCTATCAAGCCACCAGCGGAGCCCTCATCTTTGTAGCCAGCGGCCTCCGCCAGCTACCGCAGAGCAAGAGCTATGAGCTTTGGCTCATGCCCGCCACCGGCGCGCCCATCTCCGCCGGCCTCTTTCGTCCTGAGTCGAATGGGACCGCCTCTGTCGTGCTGCTCTCCCTTCCTCGGGGAATCCAGGCAAAAGCATTCTCCGTCACGATTGAGGATGTGAACGGGTCGGCCGCACCCACGCTGCCCACCATCATGTCTGGCCGCGAATCACAGCGATGACATCTGTCACCTCCGATTCCTGACAATTCCCACTGCCACCGGCCTTCCCCCGGCGCGATTCTGTTCTTGCCGGGAGAAACCATCATGGCCACTACAGAATTCGCCGCAGGATTTCACAGCCATTCGCTCGTAGCCGATGCGCCGCCGCACCGCCAGCCCATCGCGCATCTCGACGCCGCCACCAAACGCTACGGCAAAGTAACCGCCCTCGATAAACTCACGCTCTCGCTTTACCCCGGAGAAGTCGTCGCCCTGCTCGGCCCCAACGGCGCAGGAAAAACCACCGCTGTCCGTCTGCTGCTCGGCCTCGTCGCTCCAACCAGCGGCAGCGTCCAGGTCATGGGACAAAATCCGCGCGACTCCGAAACCCGCGTCGCCATCGGAGCCATGCTACAGGTCACCCGCGTTCCGGAAACTCTGCGCGTCCGCGAGCACATCGACCTCTTCCGCAGCTACTACCCCAACCCGCTGCCCGCTGCCGAAATTGTCCGCATCGCCCGCCTCGAAGGCATGGAAAGCACCTTCTACGGCAAGCTCTCCGGCGGACAAAAGCAGCGCGTCCTCTTCGCCCTCGCCCTCGCCGGCAACCCCCGCCTGGTCTTCCTCGACGAACCTACCGTCGGCATGGACATCGAATCCCGCCGTGCCCTCTGGGACCAGGTACGCTCGCTCTCCGCCCGCGGCAAGACCGTTCTGCTTACCACCCATTACCTCGACGAAGCCGACGCGCTCGCCAGCCGCATCGTCGTTCTTGGCAAAGGAAAAATCCTAGCCGAAGGAACTCCCGCCGCCATCAAAAATCGCGTCGCCGGACGCCGCATCCGCTGCATCACCCGTCTCGATGCTGCGGTCATTCGCGCTCTGCCGTCCATCCTCAGCGTCGAGCAAGACCGCGAGGCCCTCATCATCACCGCTACGGACGCCGACCGCATCGTAGCCGAACTCTTCCGCGAGGATCCCACCCTGCGCGGACTCGAAGTTTCCACCGCCGGTCTGGAAGACGCCTTCCTCGCCCTCACCAGTTCTGAAGAAAAGAATTAAAGGAGGCCCATCATGGCGACCACCGCCCTCATCACCGCCGCTCACCCGCAACCGCTCGGCCTGAGCTATTACGCGCGCGTCGTCACGCAGGAAACCCGCTACGAATTCCTCAAGATGCTTCGCGCCAAGGCCTTTTCGTTCTCCGTCATCGGCTTCCCCGTGATGTTCTACCTCATCTTCGGACTCACCAACACCCACTCTGAATACGCCCGTTACCTGCTCGCCAGCTATAGCTGCTTCGGAATGTTCGGAGCCGCGCTCTTCGGCCTCGGCGCTGGAGTTGCGATGGAGCGCGCCCAGGGATGGCTTGAGCTAAAGCACGCCTCACCCATGCCGCGCTTCGCCTATCTCATCGCCAAAACCATCGGCTGCGCCGCGCTTGCCCTCATCACCGTGGCTATCTTGCTCGCTCTTGGCCTCACGCTCGCGGGAGTCTCCATGACCCTCCCGCAGATCGCAGCGCTGCTGCTCATCACCCTCGCCGGAGCCGTCCCCTTCGCCGCCTTCGGTTTGCTCATCTCCTTCATCATGCCGCCCAACGCGGGGCCAGGAATCATCAACATTGTTTATCTGCCCATGGCCTTCGCTTCCGGCATGTGGATGCCCATCAACATCCTTCCACACTGGATTCAGCGCATCGCTCCCTTTCTGCCCACCTATCACTACACGCAGATCGCGCTTAACATTTTCGGATACGCCCAGCCCGGTTCCACCATGGCCCTCCACTGGGAGGCTCTGGTAGGCTTTACCTGCCTGCTCGCCGGAGCGGCATGGCTGGTCTTTACCCGCAGCGAGGCGAATGCTTGAGTCTAAAGAGCCAAATCGAATCCCGCAATCGCGAGGCGAGCCTCAGCGATGCGGTGGCTTTTCGTAAAAAGGGCCGCCGCTTCACTTATGGAAGCAAACGTGGACGCGCCAGATACTGGGACTTCATCTGGATCGCCTATTCCATCTTTTTCTTCATCGAGCCTATCGAACGCCACAATCGCCAGGTCTGGCTTTGGTTCGCGGCGTTCTATGCCGTGTTCCTGGCCCTTTACGCAGGTATGGTCTTGGCGCGGCATCGCTGGCAAGCCTATGCGTCCATCATAGGACTCGCCGTCCTGGGCGTGGCTTATTTCCCGGCAAATGACGGCGCTTATGGCTGTTTCATATTCGCCGCCGCCTTTCTGCCTTTCGTTTCCGACTCGCTCGCCGTATGCCTTGGCGGCTATATCGTCCTCTGCGGCACGCTTGTCACAGAGGGCATTCTGCTCCATAAAAGCCCCTGGACATGGGCCATGGGCTCCGCCATAACCTTAGTCGTCGGCGGCACCAACATTTTCATGGCGCAGAAGATCCGCGCCAACGCCAGGCTTGAGCTGGCTCAGGAGGAAATCGAACAACTCGCCAAAGTCGCCGAGCGCGAACGAATCGCTCGTGACCTCCACGACGTCCTCGGCCACACGCTTTCGGTCATCGTCCTCAAATCCGAACTCGCCGGTCGCCTCATCTCAT